>JAJYYW010000018.1 GCA_021800575.1 bacterium | reverse complement strand
TGAACAAACCTGAGGCTCTTTCTTCATCGCCTCGTTCACCCCAAGGCAAGCGCTCTGGACCAGGCTGAGCTACGCCCCGCTAATAAAATACCTTTCAACGTTCCTGTGCAACCTCAACCTTGCCTTGTCCGCCCGCCTGCTCACCTACTCGCAGGCGTGAACATACGTGAGGCTCTTTCTTCATCGCCTCGTTTATTGCATATTAATAGTAACAACAATGACCGAGAAATGCAATACTGAAACCATACAATGATTATTTTTCTTTATTCAAGTACAACTCTACGTGCTATCCTGTACGGAGCTAGTTTAAGTACCGTTCATAATAAATTATGTATTAAATTACATATAAGGAGAGTGCTATGGCAAAGACAACCGTTGATATAGATGAGAATCTTTTAAAGGAAGCGCGCAAAATCACCCATCTGAAAACGAAGAAGGCTATCATTGAAAGAGGCATCCGAGAACTTCTGAGGATAAATTCTCAGAAGCTCTTGAAGCAGGAACTCGGATCTTTCGATATCGAACTTTCACTTGATGAACTAAACAAGAAAAGGAGGCAAATATGACCAGAAAAGGAACAACAGGCGTATGCCCAATCTGCGGGGGCACAAAAAAAGAGGTAAAACTACCTTTACAGCAGACATGGGTTCTGGCATCGTAGTAGTAAGGGACGTCCCTGCCACGGTATGTTCCCAGTGTGGAGCAGATTGGATTAGAGACCCTGTTGCTGCAAAACTGGAGAAGATCGTTGAAGATACCCGGAGAAAACATAATATTGTTGAAGCTACAACGCTGATCGTATAAAGGCCGTTACAGAATTCGGAAAAAATCGAATGTTAAGTTCCCCGAGAATTCCCATAAGAAAGGTTATGTCAACTATATATTCTGCATAGAGGGGCTTTATGGTTTGGAGTGGTTCTGCAAGGGTGAAACCGTAAGTTTTTATTCAATTGCCCCCACTGGTCCGATCTGTCATTTATCCGATAAATAAGTCTGCATTCGTCCAATTGACTATATTTTCAACGTATAATATACATCCAGTATATCCGGTTGGAGCTCAAATAAGATCAATCCTAATGTATTTGTAGCTCTTTGGTTGTGGTTGAAAGCCACCTTAGGGTGATAATTTTTGTGGATTTAAATAGAAGATTCCGATTAAAATATGGTTATCTTTGGTAATGAGATTATTGCATATGCCATAAATTCTATGGCAAATATTTATGTTTCAAAAGAAATAGAAAACAATTTTTTCTTTTTTGTTGTCTCCGCAATTATTATGATAATAGTGGGGGGTAAGAAACTACCTCAGTATAGAGAAATAGTTAACAAACGTATAAAAGAGTACTTCCCGAATGGCCCGGTTTTTGTCGCCGCTACCTCTAATAATAAAAATGCTCCTACACCTGTTTCATCGATTACAAAATTCGATCCCAAATATTCTAACCATCCCATACTAAAACCTTTAATACAATATCTGAATGCATATGAAGCGCTGTTTACTGCTTCTGTTGTGGGGGTTTTTGTTATATTTATAGGAATTGTTATTGTAGAGTTCCTAAGATTCATTAGAGTACTAACAGGTGAAATCGTGTTAGAAAAGTTTATAATAAATGGTATAGGATTTTTTTATCTTACTTTGAGCTTAATATTTATTATTTACAAAGCATTTCTTACGCCTAAAAACAGTCTTCAATCCGTTCTTAACAATAAACTGATAGGAAATAACGACAAACACATACAAATAGAGGAACAGCCGAAAGAAAATAAGAATGCACAAAAGTTTGTATTAGCCATATTTATGCTCATGCTTCCTATCGGCATTGGCATGTTATGGATATCCTTCATTGCACAATATAAATATCGTCCCGTAAGCGTTCCTAATTGTTTTTCCAAGACATTCATAATACCTATTGTACCGACGATATTGTTGTTGTGGCCGATTTATCCTTTCTTAAGTTCTTTAAAACTTCGCAACCTTCCGCCGAATAAGTTTCGTCATGGAATTATAGCCATAATGTTTTTTTTATTTCTTTCGTTATCATTTATATTTTTTCATGTTATGCTTGCAGTGAATGTCTTAATGGATCATAGTCACACTCAATTATATAACCTTGAAGTGCTGACAAAAGAAAGTAATTACATAAAGGGTAGCCAATTCTATGATTTAAAAGTAAAGCCATATACAACTTCCGATGGTATTAACTTCAAAACTATTTCACTATCACAGGAAGAATATAACCTATTAAATGTTGGTAAAGGTGATAGTGTAACTATAGGCGTAGGTAAAGGCGCATTAGGCTGCCCATGGATTTCTTCAATTAAAAAAACAAGCGCGAAACAGCGATAGTAGCTTATTGTTTTAAATATTGTAAAGGGGCTATTAGTATAAGTGTGTCAGATGTAGGTTTAGTCCTCTGTTCAATAAACGTCCCTTTTTGGAACGCTTATTTTAAATCTCGGTTACAGAGGGAAGCGTTTACCCTGTTTTGATACCCCTTTTTTGGACACCAAAAAGAGCTTATCAAGCATGCGGTCATCCGCGATAATAAACGAATGTAACTTGTCCAGGAGCTGTGATATCGAAAAAACGAACACTACAGAATAAAAAAACCGATCGTTTGTTCCTCAGGGCTGTTTCTTTGAGTGTCCTGAAAACAGCAGGTCGATGGCGAGCAGAATTGCGCCGACGGTGATCGCACTGTCAGCAACATTGAACGCAGGCCAGTGTGCACTTCTTATATACGCATCGATAAAGTCAACGACATACCCAAGCCGTATACGGTCAATGAGGTTTCCGACCGCTCCGCCCATAATCAGGGAAAGGGCTGCCATGGAAAGTCGCGTCATGTCCTTCGAGAACAGATACGCGGCAAACAGAATGACAAACACAGCGACCGAAAGTATAGTCAGTACGGTAGTCCTGAACAAACACTGGCCGCTGTTGAACATGCCGAATGCAATCCCCCTGTTATAAACCCTGACCAGATCGACAAGCCCGGGGATGATGACGACCCTGCTGGTAAGGTAATGAACGACCAGATATTTTGTTGCCTGATCCAGGGCGACAATGACCCCTGCTGTCAGGACGAGAATGGTCAGCCGCTGACGTAACGTGATCATCATCGTATCGCCTCAACACACCGTCCGCACAGCGTCGGGTATGCGGCATCCGCGCCGACCGAGTCGGAATAATTCCAGCACCGCTCGCATTTTTGTCCGTGCGCCCTGTGTACCTCTACGCTCAATGCATCCGCGCCGTCCTGCAGTTCCACCTGCGAAACGATGAATAGCTCGTTCAGGCTCTGCCGGTACCGTTCCAGCAGTGCGCGATCATCTTTTCCGGCCCCGAGGACAATCATTGCCTCAAGCGACGATCCGATGGTCTTGTTCGCCCGCTGAATTTCTAGTGCCTTGTTCACCTCATCCCGGATGAGCCTCAGCCGCTCATAATCCCGGTCGATATCCTGTTCCGGATCAGGGAATTTCCTGGTGCGGGTAAGGTCGGTGAGAAACACGCTGTCAGTTTCCCTGCCGGGCACATACTTCCATGCCTCTTCTGCAGTAAACGAGAGTACCGGTGCCAGGATGGTAATGAGAGACGTCAGGATGTCATACAACACCGTCTGTGCAGAACGCCTCGCCGGCGAGCCTGCCCGGGAGATGTACAGCCTGTCCTTCAGAATGTCCAGATAAAAGGAGCTCAGATCAACGACACAAAAATCCAGAACCGCATGATAGACGATATGGAAATCATACTCCTGATACGCCCGATCGATACGCCGGACAAGCTCAGCAGTCTTGTCCACCATGTAGCGATCGACCCGCTGCATGTCCCGGTATGCTGTCCGGTCATGCGCAGGATCAAAGTCGTACAGGTTGCCGAGGATAAACTTGATGGTATTCCGGATCTTCCGGTATGCCTCCTTCAGGCGTTCCAAAATGTCCTTCGACACGCTGACATCGCCGCGGAAATCCTCTGCAGAAACCCACAGGCGCAGGACATCGGCCCCGTACTTATCGATGACCTCCTGGGGTGCAACGACATTGCCGAGCTGCTTGCTCATCTTGCGGCCTTTCTCATCGACGACAAACCCGTGCGTCAGCACAGCCCGGTAGGGTATCCCGTGGCCAGCAGTCATGGATGCGAGCAGCGTCGACTGAAACCATCCCCGGTGTTGATCGCTTCCCTCAAGATACAGGTCTGCGGGCCAGACAAGATTCCTGGTATGCTGCAGTACAACAGCATGACTCACGCCGGAGTCAAACCACACGTCTAAGATATTCTCTTCTTTCTCAAAACTTTTGCTGCCGCATTTCGAACAGGAATACTCCGGCGGTATAAAATAACCGGCTTCCTGCTCAAACCATGCATCCGCCCCCTTTTCTTTGAAGAGCCGGGATACCTGCAATGCAATATCGGGGTCAGCCACGCTCTGTCCGCATTCCTTGCAGTAAAATACGGGGATCGGAACACCCCACACGCGCTGCCTCGATATACACCAGTCGGGCCTTGTTTCGAGCATGCCTTGTATCCTGTCCTTGCCCCAGGAAGGTATCCATGCCACGCTATCTATCGCCTTGAGTGCGTTTTTTCTCAGGTCGTGTTTTTCAACCGATATGAACCACTGCTCCGTAGCCCTCGTTATCACAGGCTTCTTGCACCTCCAGCAGTGCGGATATGAATGCGGGTAGTCCAGCTGCTTTAAGAGCGCACCGGTTTCTTTGAGCTTTTCAACTATGTCTTTATTGGCATCGAATACAAATTTACCGCCGAAAAATTCCACATCCTTTGTAAATTTACCGTACCTGTCCACCGGGGAATAAACTTCAAGCCCGTATCTCTCTCCGGTCTGGTAATCGTCTGCGCCGTGACCAGGCGCAGTATGAACACAACCTGTACCTATGTCCGTTGTAACATAATCGCCGAGCGTAATGACCGAGTCTCTCTGATAAAAGGGGTGCTGCGTAACGATACCTTCAAGGGTTTTCCCCTTCATTGAGGTTATACTATGTCCTTCATTCCAGCCCGGCAGCCCCTGCGCCGGGTCCCTGAGACCTTCTAGCAAAGTCTGAGCAACAATATAAACATCCTCTACCGGTGATGACGTTTCTCCCGGAGCAGAGGCAACATCTGTCGTGACCCCGAAAGCAACATACTCAAGCTCCGGGTGCACCGTGATGGCTAAGTTTGCGGGCAGTGTCCACGGAGTCGTCGTCCATATTACAAAATAAACATTTTTATCTTTTAATGACGCCGGCAACTTTGCTTTATCGTCCCTGACCCTGAACCTTACATAAACAGAAGGAGACACATGGTTCTCGTATTCAACCTCCGCCTCGGCAAGCGCGGTAGCGTCGTGAGCACACCAATAAACAGGCTTTTTTCCCTTGTAAACATAGCCGTTGCGCATAATCTTCGATACTTCCCCAACGATCGCAGACTCATAGTCGTAATTCATGGTAAGGTAGGGGTCCTGCCACCTGCCGAGAACGCCGAGCCGGATGAACTCCTGTCTCTGGATATCGACGAACTGCTGTGCAAACTTCCGGCACTCCCTGCGGATCTCCAGTTTCGACAGGGTGTGTTTCTTCTGTCCCAGGGCCTTATCGACATTGTGTTCGATCGGCAGGCCGTGGCAGTCCCATCCGGGCACGTACTCAGCCTTGTATCCCTGCATCGCCTTTTCTTTAATGATGATATCCTTGAGGATCTTGTTCAGCGCATGGCCGATGTGTATATGGCCGTTGGCGTACGGAGGACCATCGTGCAGCATGAATGTCTTTCCGGTGCTGTTCTTCGCGATGATCTGTTCGTAGATACCGTGTTCTTCCCAGAACTTCAGGATGTCCGGTTCTTTTTTGGGCAGGTCCGCCTTCATGGTAAAATCTGTTTTCGTCAAATTGAGCGTGCTTTTGTAATCCATAATACCTTAACCCTTTACCGGTAAAATAAACACTCTGTCAAGTATATAGACCCCGGCAACGCGGGGATCCGATCTATGCGTCCGCTGGTTTGTTCGCGTTGAACAGGGGCGATGAGATAAGGAAATCCGCGCTTGCCCTGTTGCAGGCCATGGGTATATTGTACAGCACCGCGAGACGCAGTAATGCCTTGACATCCACGTCGTGCGGCTGGGGGGTCAGCGGGTCCCACAGAAAGATGAGAACATCTATCTTGCCCTCGGCAATCATGGCTCCGGTCTGTGCATCACCGCCGTGCGGACCGCTCAACAGCAGGTTCACCGCAAGGCTGGTGTGCCGCTTTATCTCCTGCCCGGTTGACCTCGTTGCGTACACCGAGCATTCCCTGAGTGTACCTTCGTTGTATTTCACCCATTCCACCAGGTCCAGTTTTTTGGAATCGTGCGCAACAAGCGCAACCACCCGTCTGTTCATATGAACGATCTCCTTTGTATGTCTTCGTACTGTTCTGCCGCGCAACCCTGGAGCGTGCACCGCACGCGGCCTTACTTTCCTATACAGAAATCAGAAAATATTTTATCGAGAATGTCCCGGGATGTCACTTCGCCGGTCAGATCCTTCAACCCGGCAAGGGCGCTGTCCACCTCTTCCGCGACAATCTCCGGGAATGCCCGCTGATCGATGAGGTTGATGGCTGCATGGAGCGCGAGGCCGATATGCTCCAGTGCCTGCTTGTGCCGGTGCCTGTTGATGACCGGTGTGTTCTCAGGTGAAGGCGCGCGTGCGGGTCCGGCAATAGTGTTAAGGAGTGCCCCGATGCCGTCGCGGGTGACCGCGGATACGGGAAAGACCGAAAAATCCCGGAACGCCGTTTTTGTCTGCTCGATACGGTCTGCCGGTGCGATATCCGTTTTGTTGATCGCGACCACGGTAGCGCCGGCGTGCGCCTGTGCCAGGGAGAGTTCCTCTTCGTACAAAGAGCCAGCCGTCGGATCGACAACGAGGACGATGGTATCGGCCTGCTCCACCAGCGTGCGGGTCATGTCGATGCCGATCTTCTCGACAGGCTCCTCGCTGTGCCGTATGCCTGCGGTGTCCGTAAACACCAGTTTTATACCTTCATAGTGGACCGCTTCTACTATATAATCTCTCGTGGTCCCGGGATGGGGCGTTACGATAGCCCTGGTTTCGCCGATGATTGCATTGAACAGGCTGGATTTTCCCACGTTGGGCCTGCCCACAATGACGCTGCTGATGCCCTCACGGACCATCTTTGCGTACTCATAACTGCCGAGCACATGGGTTACCTCGTCATGCGCCGCCTGGAGCATAAATTTCAGATCGAACAGATCGACCGGGGAAACATCTTCCTCGGGGAAATCAATCATCACCTCCAAATTGGTCTTCACCTGGACAAGCTTATGCTGTATGGACGTAATGAATTCGGATAACACCCCGGTTATCTGGCCCATAGCCTGTCTCCGTGCTGAGTCCGTGTCCGCCTTGATGAGATCGAGGACGGCTTCGGCCTGGAGCAGGTCCATCTTACCGTGCAGGAATGCCCTCCGCGTAAACTCGCCCCTGTCCGCGAGCCGCGCCCCTGCCTTTAAAACCCGCTGCAATACGGCATTGACAACGCTCGATCCGCCATGGGTGAATATCTCGAGCATGTCTTCACCGGTGTACGTCTTATCCCCCTTGAAGAAGGCTGCCATGACCTGGTCTATGCACGTGGTCCCATCAACAATGGAACCGTAATACAGTCTGTGGCTCTGGTATCTCTTGACCGGCTTTGCTGGAGAGAAGACCTCCTGGAAAACCCGGTGTGTCTTTTTTCCGCTGACGCGAACTATGCCAAGCGCACCTTCGCCGTGCGGCGTACTGATGGCTGCAATGGTATCGTCTGTAATAATGGTCGTCTGTTTCATGATAGCAGCGTATGCAAACCTCGCTTTACCTGTTCAAAACGTACCTCTATGGTGTGCATACTCCTCTGAACGTGTCAATTGTAAGTCATGTGTAAGCTACTGCATCCAGACTCAAAAAATAAGTTATTGCAGGTGTAAATGCACTTATAATTAAAAGCTTGACAAGCACAAATTATTGCATAATATGAAGTCATGAAAAAGTCTAAAATGTTTTTATATTTCAATAATTTAGATAAAAACAACGCCTTGTGGCCATTTTTTGGAGCTATACTACATATTGTTTCAAAAAGCCTAAAAAAAACGGCGAATATACCCGGAAAAAGATAGAACATATGTCTTATAACTATCTATATTATAATGAATATTTTGGTTTTCCACAGGTGTTGAAAAACTTGTGTGTTTCTCTCGTTGGTTTGCTTTTGATCTCAACAAGTTACACAACAAATTATATGCTAATTATAAGGGGGCTCTATGGAAGCATGGGATAAGATAAAAAAAGAGCTTGTAAGTATGTATAAGGATACCAATGACGATCCATGGATAACTATTTTAAATCCCGTGAGTTTCGATAATAATGCTCTTGTGCTTGGAGTCCCTGATGATTTTTCGCTGGACTGGATAAAAAGCCATTATCATGAAGATATCGTTAAATTGGCCCGATCTCTTCTCAATGATGCTATGAGTGTTGAGCTGGTTATCGACCAGAGAGAAGAATTAGAGGTCAACAAACAGAACTTACTCCCTGTTGAATATGCTCCCACGAACAACTCAAAAGGACTGCTCAAGAACTATACTTTCGATAATTACGTGGTCGGCGAATCCAATAAATTCGCAAGTGCCGCTGCGGTTGCCGTTTCGCAGAACCCCGGGAGGGCATACAATCCGCTCTTCATCTACGGCGGTGTTGGTCTGGGAAAAACGCACGTGATCAATGCGATCGGGAATCTTATCAACGATGACCATACGGGCCTGAACATCATTTACATCACGACCGAGAACTTCGTGAACGACCTCGTCAATCACCTCAGGGACCGGAAGATGGATATGTTCAGGGAGGTATACCGGAACTGCGATGTTCTATTGATCGACGACATCCAGTTCATCTCGAACAAGGAACGATCACAGGAGGAAATGTTCCACACGTTCAACACACTCTATGAAGAAAAAAAACAGATCGTCTTTACGTCGGACAAGCTTCCAAAAGAAATACCGAACATCGAGGAACGCCTGCGGAGCCGGTTTGAGATGGGACTTATCGCAGACATCCAGGTACCCGACATCGAGACAAAGGTCGCCATCATCAAGAAGAAGGCGGAAGACGATCATATCCTCATCGATGACGAGATAGCATTTTTTCTCGCGTACAATACCCAGTCGAACATCCGGGAGCTGGAAGGCTATCTTACCCGTCTTTCCGCGTACGCAATCCTGACCAAAACAAAGCTCAACATCCATGTGGCGAAGGAAGTCCTGTCAGGACTGATCAGAAAGAAGGATAAATGGCTCACCATCGATGATATCCAAAAAGCCGTTGCAATGCACTTCAAGCTCAAGGTATCGGATCTTCTTTCCGCAAAACGGATGAAGTTTATCGCACTTCCGCGGCAGATCGCAATGTTTCTGTCCCGAACGCTGACGAACGCCTCCTACCCCGAGATAGGACTTCAGTTCGGAAACAAGGATCACTCCACCGTTATTCATTCCGTGAATAAAATAGCGGCGATGATACAGGAAAACCAGAGCATCAAAGATGCTGTTGAAAAAATCAAAAAAGGATTGGGATAATATATTTAAAAAGTTGTTGATAAGTTACGATTTATTTTTTATATTATTTTTCAACAAACTATGAACAGAGCCATAAACAAAGACAAACCGGACAGAGGTATAATAATTTCAAGAAGATACAACACTCCCTCTTTTTTTAAACACACATTATTACTATTAGATTTAAAAAAGAATATTAGGAGAGAACCATGGAACTGACTATAGATAAAAGAATATTGATGATCGAGATCAGTAAGGTTATCGGTGCTACGGAACGGAAAGCAACAATGCCTATTTTATCCAATATCCTGATGAACGCGGATACGAACACCCTGACCATCATCGGTACGGATCTCGAAGTCACCATTATCAGTTCGATAAGCTGTAATATTGTTTCCCCGGGACGGGTATCCATACCTGCAAAAAAGTTTTATGATTACATCAGGGAGCTGCCGGACACGGACATTCGCATCAAACAGGAAAACGGTTTTATCCTGATCAGTACCGGAAGAATATCCGGAAGGCTGAAGGTACTGCAGGCTGATGACTTTCCCCATATCGACGAGTATAAGGGAGCATATACGACTGTCTCGTATGAGAAGCTCTTAATGATGATAGATAAGACGATCTATGCGACGTCCATGGATGAGGTGAAGTACAGTCTGAACGGTGTCTATATTGAGAAAATGGCTGACAAATTACGCTGTGTTGCAACGGATAGTCACCGGCTCGCGATGTACGAGGATGAAGAGATCGGCTCTCTTGAGGGACTCACGAAAGGGATCATCGTTCCGCGCAAAGGCCTGTATGAGATAAAAAAAATCGGCACGGAACAAGAAATCGGGGTAGCCATAGAAAAAAATAAAAATTTTATTGTGAAGATTGGAAATACAGTTATTCAGATACGCCTGCTCGATTATGATTTTCCCGATTACAAGTCGGTCATACCGCCGGAGACAAAGATCAACATCAAGATCAAAAAAGAAGCACTGATTGCCGCGGTCAAGCGTGCGCAGTCGATCTATCAGGAGAAGATATCGCGGGTCATATTCAGCCTGCAGCCAGACAGCTTCGTGGTAGAAAGCAATGAACCGGATATCGGCGAGGTCAAGGAGGAAATAGAGATAGAGTATAAAAATACTCCTCTCAAAATAGGGTTT
>JAJYYW010000017.1 GCA_021800575.1 bacterium | reverse complement strand
CCGCGCTCCTACTGCAGGGGGCTGGTTACCGGATCAGGATGGCTGGGGTTATGCCTTTTTATGTAGACATCAAGGATGGCTATGGCTGCCGGCGTTATGCCCGAAATACGGGAGGCCTGCCCGAGGGTAAGGGGTTTGAACCTGTTTAATTTTTCTCTTATTTCTGTGGACAGGCCTGGTATGGTGCTGTACACAAAGTTTTCCGGTATGCGGATCTGCTCAAGCTTCGAAAACCTGCCGATAAAATCAAGTTCCCTTCTTATATAGCCGTCATATTTCACCTCGACCTCAAAAGCGTCCTTTATTGAATTTGCGATAGGGAGGAGCCACGGCTCGATGACTTCAAGGTGTTTTATGGTGATATTGGGTCTTTTCAAGAGCTGATAGAGAGTAATAGTGTCATCGGTGTCAGTGTAACCTGTTTGATTTAAGATACTTTTAAGCGGTTCACCCTTGACTTTACTGGTCTGGAATTTATGAAGCATCTCCTTGTACTGTTCTCGTCTTTTCGAGAAGAGTACGTAGTCGTTTTCACTGAGCAGGCCTATTGATCTGCCAATATCGCTTAAACGCATATCAGCATTGTCCTCCCTGAGGATAAGTCTGTGTTCAGCCCTGGAGGTAAACATGCGGTAGGGTTCCTGGGTGCCTTTTGTAACGAGATCATCGATAAGGACCCCGATATAGGCCTGTTGCCGGGTTATGATAAGAGGCTCTTTATTCAAGACCTTGAGAGCGGCATTTATACCGGCAACAATACCCTGCGCAGCAGCCTCTTCATAGCCGGATGTTCCATTTATCTGGCCTGCATGGAACAGTCCATGCACCAGTTTTGTCTCAAGGGTAGGGTAGAGCTGGGTCGGATCGACGAAATCGTACTCAATGGCATAGCCCGGACGCATAATTTCAACATGTTCAAGGCCCTTGATGGCCCGCAGCATTTTGAGCTGGATGTCATAGGGGAGGCTTGTTGCAAGACCATTCGGATAGACCTCTTTCGTGTTATAACCTTCGGGTTCGAGAAAGATTTGATGCCGTGTTTTATCCTTAAATTTCACCACTTTGTCTTCTATTGACGGACAATACCTGGCGCCAGTACCCTTGATGATGCCTGAATAAAGCGGGGAACGGTCCAACCCGGAAAGAATAAACTGATGAGTTCGTTCATTGGTATAGGTCATGGAACATGCGATCAGAGGATTGGTAATCCGTTCTGTGGAGAACGAAAACGGGAGCGGTGGGTTATCGCTGTACTGTGGTTCGAGAACCGAAAAATCAATGGTCTTTGCATCAAGGCGGGGTGTTGTTCCTGTCTTGAGCCTGCCGATAACAAAGCCAAAACTTATCAGGCTTTCCGATATCCCGACAGAAGGAGGCTCTCCTGCCCTGCCTGCAGGGAAATGCGTCAGTCCGATATGAATGAGACCGTTGAGAAATGTGCCGGTTGTCAGGATGACGGTCTTCCCATAATAATCAAGACCTAAAGAGGTTTGTACGCCCTGAACAATACCTCCATCTGCGATCAAACCAGTTACCATTGCCTGCTTGAGGTCAATGCCCTCCTGTTCTTCAACGACCTTTTTCATAAAGGTACGGTACATGACCCTGTCGCACTGTGCCCTGTTGCCGCGGACTGCAGGACCTTTATTGGTGTTCAGACGCCGGAAATGCATGCCTGCATAATCAGTGGTCTTTGCCATCTGACCACCGAGGGCGTCTATCTCTTTGACGAGTTGGCCTTTTGCAAGGCCGCCGATGGCTGGATTGCACGACATATAGCCAATGGTGTCAAGATTACCGGTCAGAAACAGTACAGTGCATCCCATGCGTGCACCTGCAAGCGCTGCTTCTATACCAGCATGTCCTGCGCCGACAACAATAATATCATAAAGCTTGTTATAGCGGATTGTGTTCATAGTGTTTCACGTGAAACATTCCCGTGGTTGATTACTTTTATTTAAGTATAGCACAACAGGCGAGAGATTCAACCTACAGGGCAGATGCTGGAGGAAAATCTGTGGAAAACAGGTGTAAACAGTGTCGAATAACCTGTTTTCGATAAATTCCGCAGGCACCGGCAATACCAGGCGCATCGAGTACAACGATACGGTAAGAAACGGAGCAATCGACGATTCCCTCCCGCACCAATCACCTGGCCAGTTAGTTGTTGTGGCAGGGCTACAGCATATAGCTGCCACCGTTGACCGGGATGTATTCGCCGGTGATATAATCAGCAAGGGACGATGCAAGAAAGACAACGGCACCGGCAATATCGCCAGGCCTCCCGATGCGTTTCATTGGGTTTGCCTCGGCGGCCATTCTCAGACCTTCTGATGGCTGATGGGCAATGGCGTCGGTAAGGGTTAGTCCCGGGCCGACGACATTAACTGTAATACCGTACATGCCAAGCTCCAGAGCCATGACCTTTGCGATACCGTCAACGGCGGATTTTGCGGCTGCGTGGGCTGAAAATCCATACCCCGGCCGACGGGAAAGACCGCTGCTGATAAAAACCAGTTTGCCTTGCTTGCGCTTGATCATGGCCTTCAGTACTGCCTGCGAGCACGTGTACAGGGCACGCATCTCTCCAAGGATCTTTGCCTCCATATCGTTCCACGAAAGCTCTATAAACGGTTTCACGGGAAACGATATGTTTGCATTGTTGACCAGGACGTCGATCTTATTGTAGGCACCCAGGGTGTCTGCGATCATAGCGTCCACCTGAGCCTGATCCCTGACATCAGCCTGTACTATCATCCCGGTACCTTTGTTTTTCTGAATTGCTTCGAGAAGCTGGACTGCTTTGTCACGGTTGTGCAAAAAATTGATGACAACCGTCGCACCGTGATCGGCAAGGGCAGCTGCTATGGCGGCACCAATGCCCCTGCTTGCCCCGGTAACCAGGACAACCTTATCTTTTAATCCAAGATCCATGGCTTTGCTCCTTTTTGGCTTAAAATAATTCGATCCTATACAGGGTGACCGGGTTTGCAGGCGCGCCTTGCAGAGTGAAGATGGCGGTCCCGTTGTCGGTTCCGTTAACGACGAACGATGTACCGCTTATCATACCGCAGGCAACTGCACCGGTATCCGTTGACCTGCAGGGCGCAAGCGCCTGACCATTCCCGTTGGTCAGCACAGCGCTCGCAGGGCTCAGCCCTGCTGCAGACGAGTTCATAGAAAAGGAAGAGCCGTCGTATACTGTAAAGCTGCCGTTTGCACCCGGGTATACACGAATGGTTTGTGCGGTGATGACATCCGCAAGGGTCGTACCGGTTGTTACGGTTGTACCGGTTATCAGCGTGTCCGGTGCCTGGGTGAGCATGGGGATGATTGAGCCTGCCGGGACAAACACCGGGATGCTGTCCTCCGGTGCATCGACCGTGACGCTCACACCGCCTGCGACCGCAGGTCCGCCGTTGAAGAAGGGGTACCAGTTTCCCTGGGGCAGGTACAGTGTTCTGGTTATGGCCCCCTTCGTGATGACCGGAGCGACCAGCAGGTTATCGCCGAACAGGTATTCGTCGTCAATGGTTGCCGTTTTTGGATCCGTAGAATACTTCAGCCACAATGCCTGCATGATGGGGGTACCGTTGTCGTGTGCCTGGGCCATGGCAGTATAGATGTACGGGAAAAGCTCGACGTGCAGGGTCGCGTAGGTCTTGAACATCTGGATTGTGACTGCGTCAGAGTCCCAGTTCCAGTTTTTGAAAACATTGTAGCCCCGGTGTGTACGCATAACAGGCGTAAAACATCCGAGCTCTGTCCATCGATCATACAGCTCAGCCGTTGACGCAGTGCCGCTGGGGGCGTACCCCGCGATATCATGGGTAAAGATTGGAACGCCGGATATACCAAGGTTGATCGCAGCCGCCACAACGGTCTGCAGGCCGAAGGTCGGATCGAAGTCCGTGTTCTGGTCTCCTGCCCAGACAACCGGCTGGTACGGCTGGGCGCCGAGATAACCGGAACGCATGAAGAATGCAAAATCGCCTGTCGGTATGTCCGATGACATTGCCCGGTAGTTCAATTTCGCCCACAGAACAGGGTACTCGTTGTGCATCTCAGATGCAGGTCCTGCCTGAAGGAACGAATCGTACGGCAGCCATTCGCCGAAGTCAGCCATCCATCCGCTGAAGCCGAGGCTGACAGCGGTAAACATAAATCCGCTCATCCACGAAGCAGCTGAAGGATTCGAAACGTCGAGCATGCTTTCAGGTGTAAACAACGAACCTGTGAACGTGTACGGAACGCCCGCTGATCGGGTGATCAAATACCCTGCAGACGCTGCCACCGGATAATAGCTCCTGTCCTGGTTCACGAATGAGTTGAAGTACGCAAGTGCCTTGAACCCCATGCTGTTGAGCGATATGTTCAGACCTGCCATGTCAGGGTACAGCGTCGTGTCCGAGATCCAGTTATGACCCGTTACATAGCCGCTTGGAAACGTCTCTGCGCCTGCCCAGTCCTGGAACCAGATCGCAGACGACGGAATTTGATAGTTCCGCAGCTCATCTGCCGTGGTAAGGACCTGGGACTGGCCGAGTTCTGCAGCAATCCACGGGCCGATGACCCAGAAGGGCGACAGAGGCTGTCTTCCAACAATGCCCGTGAAGTCACGCACGATATGGATCGGATCCGAATCCGATATGAGAATTATGTGCATCGTGGTGTCCCAAAGCTCTATGCTTGCCTGCCTGGGATCAGAGGCACACAGGTCAAACTTGCTGTATGCTGTCGAACTGACAAGCACACCGGCAGGCCTGCTGGTCAGCATGAACGGCTCGGGATAATACGTCGGGTGCAGTGCCTTTTGCAAGCTCGATGCAATGAGCGTATTCTGGAAGAACCCGTGATCCTGCGCCCAGATACCCACGATGT
The DNA here is from genome assembly GCA_021800575.1 of bacterium. GTDB lineage: Bacteria > JAMCPX01 > JAMCPX01 > JAMCPX01 > JAMCPX01 > JAJYLM01. The sequence continues at coordinate 6,292 of JAJYYW010000017.1, read as the reverse complement.
TGCCCCGCTGATCCAGGCTGTTGTACTGTTCGCCCAGGCCGTAAAAGTGGTCGTCCGCTGCGCATGCCATGTTCAGCAGCGTCCTGTTGAATGGCTGTCCTGTAGCGGTTGTTGCCGCAGGTGCAGTGACCGATAGAGCGAGCATGTTCGGGTCCAGGGGTGTAATGACAATGAAGGCAGTTGCAGCAGTGTTGCCCAGGGGCACGCTGGCAGCAATGACAAGCCTGCTGCTGTCCGAAGAAATAACGCTGAACGAAGAGGGCTTGAACCACACCGCCGTCTCGGTGATAGCGAACGATCCGAAGGTATCTGTGACCGAAGGCGTACCGCTTCCGAACGAAAAGGTGTCCGCTGAGCCTGGCAGGATGGTCCTGTTGTACTGGTCGACCACAGACAGAGACGTACCGCTGACTTGGACGTGGAAGGTGCCGAGCGGGTAGGTCGCTGTACCTTTGGAGGAACTTCCGCAGCTGGCAAATACTATCGGCAACAGCAGTGCTGCCAGGATCACGCTCCAATGATTTCTCATACGATCTCCTTTGTGTAAAGGAAGGTAAGGTTATGTCCGTTTGAGCAGGCCGATGTCCGGCGGAACCCATCCACCGAAGGCCTTCTCAAGCTCGAGTGCGACGGCAATGGTCACGTGATCATTGCCGTGTACCGCTGCAACCTGGACGCCGAGCGGCAGTCCTTCAGCGTTGAGGCCCAGCGGCACCTGGGTGACCGGCAGCTCCATCATGTTCAGGATGGCAGTGTAGGCAAAGTCAAACGGTGTCAGAAGCGGCCGCGTATGACGAGGCGCCGGCCTCGAGTAAGAAGGATAGAGCATGATGCCGTTGCTGCCGATCGTGCTGACCAGTTCCTCGCGCAGGCGCATGCCTGCATCGACCAGTTTTTTGGTGCGGGCGGGCATCAACTGAAACAGGTCCTCGGCCATGGCCAAAACGAGGGAGGGCAGGGTATGATCAGAGACGCGAAGCGCCCATTTTAAGATTTCCGGAAGAGCGCGCAGACGTTTGCCATTGCCCAGGCTGACGTTAAAGGATTCCTGATCAGAGGCCGAAAGCATGGACGACCAGATATCGAATGAACGGGCGAGCGCGGAAAATTTCATCTTCTTAATCTTGGCACCCTTTGATTTGAGATAGGCAGCTGCTGTGTGCTGTGCAGCCTTCAGGTCTGCGCTGACCTTTGTTTTGCCGTTGTCCTCGACGTCGATCACAGTCAATCCCTTAAAATGCACATCGGCAATACTGCCGATGTGCATATCGACGCAGGCCGGGTCCTTGCCGTCAGGGCCGGCCATAAGCCTGAGTAGGGGCATCAAGTCTTCCGCCCGGCGCACAAGCGGGCCGGTGGAAAGATACTTCAGCGCTTCATTTCTCGCCATAGGGTATTGTCCGGTATTCGGGACAAGCCCGCCGGTCGCCTTGTGTCCGAAAACGCCGTTAAAAAACGCCGGCATACGTATTGATCCTCCGATATCCGCGCCAAGTCCGAATGGCGACCCGCCGGCACCAACGACAGCACCTTCACCCCCGGAACTGCCCCCGACGATATGCCGCTGGTTGTACGGATTGTTGGTCCTGCCATAAAGCTTATTATGGGTCTCCATCCACATACACAGCTCAGGTACGTTGGTCACTCCCAGAGGGATGGCACCCGACTGCCTGAGGCGTGCGACAGCGGTCGCATCCTTGCGCGCGATATTGTTCCTGCGTGCAACCAGGCCCGAGGTGTTCGGCATGCCGGTGAGCATAAAAGCTTCCTTAATGGTGCACGGTACCCCAAGAAACGGCGGCAGGGTCTCCGGCGGATCCTGCCGGACGCGCCGGTCAGCGGCCTTTGCCTCGCTCCGTGCAGCGTCGAAACGGTCACGGACAACCGCATTGATGGCAGGATTTATCCGCTTGATATGATCGATATGAAGGTCCACGACCTCGCGTGAAGAAATCTCCTTGTTCCGTATCATCTCTGCCAGGCGGGATCCCGACAGGGTCAACAGTTCTTCCATGGTGCGCTCCTTTTCATGGGTAATAGTTGTCTTCTCTCACCTTCCCGGACATCACTGGTTCCGGACCGGCAGTCAAAAACCACCAGCCATACTATCACAGCGGGCAAAAAATGCAATCCGCAAAACCGCGTGCCGCTCCCGAGGGCACGCCAATAAAAGCTGGAAAAAAAAGTAAAGATATGATAAAGCAAAGACTCTTAAAAGGAGCCTGTATGAACAAAGTCGGTATTGTTGGAATCGGGACCACGCAGTTCAAGGCACGGTGGATTGATAAGACGTACTACGAGCTTGCATACGACGCGGCCAAACTCGCGCTTGAAGACGCGGGTATCGGCAAGAAGGACGTCGGCGGGGTTGTCTACGGCATCTACAACGAATTCTTCGAACGGCAGTTTATGCCGGACGTGTATATCCATAACTATATTGGCATGGGGGGAAAGCCGTCCGTGCGGGTAGCAACAGGAGGAGCGACCGGCGGCGCCGCGGTTTTTGTCGCATGGTCATGGATCGCTGCGGGGCTGTACGATACCGTCATGGTCCTCGGGGTTGAGAAGGCGACGGACAATTACAACTATACCGTCGGTCATCCCACCCCCGAGACCCTCAAGGCAATACTGTTTTCCGGAGACATGACGTTTGAGAACCCCATGGGGCTGACCGCCGCGGCATCGTACGCGCTGCCCCTGATAGCGCACATCAACAAGTATGGAACTCCTACGGAACGCCAGATGGCGATGGTCTCGGTCAAGAACCACAAGAACGCGATGAACAACCCGATTGCCCAGAGCCCGAAACTGTTGACGGTGGACGACGTGCTCAACTCGAAGATGATCACCTACCCGTTCAAGTTTTATGACAACTGCCTGTATTCGGAGGGGGCCTCGGCCATCATCCTCGCGTCCGAGGACAAGGCAAAGGCACTCACGGATAATCCCGCATGGATCTCCGGTGTGGGCCTGTCCCTTGACAAGGCGTTTGCCGGTGAACGCGATGACATGACGATCTTTACCTCGAGCCAGTACGCGGGCAGGGATGCATACGCCATGGCGGGCATCAAGCACCCCCGCACGGAACTGGATTTTGCAGAGCTGCACGACGCATTTACCGGCGCCGAGATCCTCTCGTACGAGGCGTTTAACCTTTGCGGGCCCGGCGGCGGCGGTGCGCTCATAGAGGACGGCGTGGTCGAGATGACCGGGGACCTGCCGGTCAGCCCGAGCGGCGGGCTCATCGGCTGCGGGCACGCAGTCGGTGCCACCGGCGTGATGCAGACCGGGGAGGCAGCGCTGCAGGTGCAGGGCAGGGCAGACAAGCGGCAGGTCAAGAATGCGCGGGTCGGCCTGGTGCAGAGCATCGGCGGCCCTGCAACAGCATGGACAGCGGCCATGATCATCGAGCGGATCGATACAGTGAAGGCAAAACCCGCGGCACAGAAAAAAGCACGCCGGCCCGGGACACGCAGAACATAATATCGGTATACGCACGGTGTACCAGGATCGAAGCGGATCGGCATGCCCGGAGAGGCCGGGCGGTTTTGCCCGCGGATCAGAATATACGTGAAAGGAGTACGCATGATACAGAACAAGGAACAGTGGCTTGAAGAGGCCTCCAGGAAGATCAAGGTTCCCAAGGAGCTTATCGCCCGGGCGTTCCACGAAGAACTCGAGGGCAACCCCGCAATCGATGCGCCCCTCGAGGTCCCGGACATCATGGATATTACCTATAAATATACCTACGGGGGAATCTCCCGGTTCTTCCGGGAGCTTCGCGACAACCAGCAGTTGTACGGCACCAAGTGTACCACGTGCGGCACGGTATGGCTGCCTCCGCGGATCAACTGCAACGAGTGTTACGCCCCGACCACGTGGGTGAAGCTCGGTGATACCGCGCGGATCGTAACCTACACGATCGTGTATTATGCCACGTCCGTGTTTTACGGAAAGACGCCGTACGTGTGTGCGTTCGTCAAGGTGGACGGTGCCGACACGCTGATCATGCAGAACGTTTTTCTGAAGGACGTCCGGCAGGCAAAGGTCGGCATGAAGCTGAAGATCCAATTCAAAGAAAACAGGAACGGTGACATGGGTGATTTCTGGTTTGTCCCGGCGCAGGAGGCACTCTGACATGAACGATGTGTACGAGAGGAACATCAATATACGGCTGCATCCGGTCGATCAAAGCACGGTCGTTGTCGCCGCGACTCTGCTGGATCTGCACCACAGCATCAGTGCCGAGATAACCATCGATCTGGCGAAACGGGAGATCGTCAATGCGGACGCAAAGATGGTACGGGTACCCTATACGAATTGTCCGAACGCGCTCGTCAATATCCGGTCCATCATCGGCCTCAAGATAGAGCGGGGTATCAACAAGCAGATCGCCGACCGGCTCGGCCATGCCGCCGGCTGCACGCACATCGTCGAGATTATACAAAATGCTATGAGATTTTCCTCATCCATGTTAATAGGTGTAAGGGCGGGGTACGGGCGGGTGGACAAAAAGAAGAATCTCAGCGAACAGGAGAGGATAGCAAACGTTATGCCGTTTTTGAAAAATACATGTATAGTTTTTAAGGAAGGTTGAGTATGGCGCTATCACTACCGAAAGGCTTTTTGTACGCAGGTGCTGCGAGCGGGATTAAAACGGACGGCAGGAAAGACCTGGCCATCATTTACTCGGAAGCCCCTGCGGTAGCAGCGGGCATGTTCACCACGAATGCAATCAAGGCGGCCCCGGTCGTCGTTTCGATGAACCATCTCAAAAAAGGAACGAAGCGGGTCATCGTTGCGAACAGCGGGGTGGCGAACGCAGCAACCGGACAGAACGGCATCAAGGATGTGAACGAAGTAATCGACGCCTACGCCAGGGGCTTTCAGGTGAAATCCGAGGAGGTCCTCGTGGCGTCGACCGGCGTCATCGGAAGGCGGCTGCCCGTCGAAAAAATCACCGCACAGATCTCCTCACTCAAGAACGACCTCTCCCGGCAGGGGTTCATGGACGCTGTTCGCGCGATCATGACTACCGACACCGTTCCCAAGTATGGATCGAGGAGGCTGAAGATCAACGGGAAGGAGGTTATCCTGACCGGGTTTGTCAAAGGCTCGGGCATGATACAGCCTTCCATGGCAACCATGCTCGCGTTTTTCACATCAGATGCGGCGATAACGCAGGCTGCCCTGAGGAAGGCCCTGCTGCATGCGACGGAACGATCATTCAACCGGATCACCATTGACGGCGAGATGAGCACCAATGACACGGTGCTGGTACTCGCGAACGGTCTTGCACAGAACGATACGATTGCCGAGGACGGCAAGAGCTACCAGCTCTTCGAGCAGGCACTCATGGATCTTTCGAAGGAGCTGATTGAAAAAATGGTCAAGGACGGCGAGGGGGCGAGCAAGGTCATCGAGGTCAACGTCCAGGGGGCGAAGACCGAAGAGGATGCGCGTACGGTCGCATTCAGGCTCGCGAATTCGCCGCTCATCAAGACCGCGTTTTTCGGAGAGGATCCGAACTGGGGCAGGATCGTCGCGACGGTGGGGGCGGCGTGCTCCTATGCGAACGAGTCTTCGCTGAAGATCTGGATCGGCAAGCAGGTTGTGTTCAACAGCGGGAAAGGCATCGACAACGATGCCCTGCTCAAGGTGCGCAATTCCATGAAGAACAGAACCATCCAGCTGACCATCGACCTCGGCGCGGGGAGCAAGGCGTTCAACGTTATGACCTGCGACCTGACGTACGACTACGTGCGCATCAATTCCACCTATACAAGCTGAGTGATATGAAAACAGCCTCCTGTCAAACCAAGTTCCTTGTGGCGGCCATATTGACAGTGCAGGTGCTGCTGTCCGGTGCCGGGTCTGCCCGTGCGGACATCTATTCGTACGTGGACAGGAACAATGTCGTACATTTTACGAACGTACCGACGACCAGAAGGTACAAGGTGGTGTTCAGGGACGTCGGTGCGTACGATCACGTGCAGATTTCTCCGTCAAAGCTGCGGGCGCGGGTGGAGCGGGTCGCGAAAAAATACGGGGTTGATCCCCTGCTGATCATGGCGATGATCAAGGTCGAGAGCAATTTCATGCCGTACGCGATATCGTCCGCGGGCGCCGTGGGACTCATGCAGCTGCTCCCGTCGACCGCGAGGTCGATGGACGCCGGGAACCTGTACACGCCGAAGGACAACATCGAGGCGGGTGTCCGGTATTTTAAATACCTGTTTACTCTTTTTAACGGTGACTACATCTAGGCAATAGCAGCCTATAACGCGGGCGA
>JAJYYW010000016.1 GCA_021800575.1 bacterium | reverse complement strand
TGGATCTGCGCGGTCACGAAGAACTGCTGGTAGGAACTGTACCCGCCGCCGAGCATTGCCATGCCGCCGTGTCCTTCTTTCACTTTCACGTCGAGATCCATCTTCTCGACATCGTTTTCGGACGAGCCCTTGGACGTACTGATATCGACATTGTCGAAGAAGCCCGTTGCCTTGATGAGTTCCTTGGATTCTTTGATTTTATTCTGCTTGAACAGCTCGCCTTCCCACACCCGCATCTGGCGGCGGATGACCTTGTCCCGCGTCTTGGTATTCCCGATGATGGTGATCCGGTTGATGTAGGTCAGACGCCCCTTGCTGATCTGGAAAACAATGGCGACCGTTCTGGCGGCGTCGTTGACCGCAGTCTCGGGATTGATGTTGGCAAATGCATACCCGTTGTCCGTATACACGTCCGTCAGCCTGAAGATGTCATCCATGAGCTTCGTCCGGTTGAACCATTCTCCCGGCTTGGTATGGATGTCTTTCATGAGTTTCTCTTTGGAAAACAGGAGGTCCCCCTGGATATCGATGGACGATATTCTGTACCGTTTGCCCTCTTCGAGGTTGATCACGATGTCGATGGTCTTGCCGTCGGGATTCAGGAATATGTGCGGCTGCTCGATCTTGATATTGATATACCCGTTATCCATGTAATACATGGTGAGCCTGGTGATGTCCCGGTCGAGCTCCGCCTCGTTGAACTTCCCGCTGCCGGTGATGAAGCTGAGCAGGCCCGGCGTGGAGCTCGCCATCTTGGAACGCAGGACCGCGCCGCTGTACGCATGGTTGCCGATAAATGTTATCGCGCCGATCCTGACCACCTGTCCCTCGTGCACATGGATCTCCACATTTACCTCCATGGTGGACACGGGAACGACCTCATAGGTGACACGAACATTGTAATACCCTTTTTCCTTGTACATTTCCACGATCTTATCGATGGAAGCGGCTATCGCAGCCTTGTCGAAAAAGCTCCGGGGCTTGAAGGTCAGTGCTTCCCGCAGCTTCTTGCTGGAAAACTCCGAGTTGCCCTTGAACTTGATCTCCTTGATGAGCGGCCGCTCGACCACGCTGTAGATGAGGTTGATTCCGTTGGCAGAGGGCTCCTGGTAGACGACGACGCTGTCAAAATACCCGAGTTTGTACAGCCGCAGGATATCCTCGTTGACTGTGCTCAGGGACAACGGAGTACCGGTGGCTTGCTTGATATTCTCGCGTATGACCTGCGTCTGTATCCGCTGGTTACCCTCGATGGTTATCTTCGCGACCGTGGGCTGATCCGCGGACACCGTTGCCGGGACCTGCACGACGAGGACAATGACCATGAGCGCAAAGAGTTTAATCCGAATCCTGGAACAATATCCCATCTCGTATCCTGTACCGCTTTGACATCAGCTTCGCGAATGGCTCATTGTGGGTGACCATGATAATGGTTATCCCTATTGTTTTGTTAAATTGCAATAAAAGGTTCATGATTACCCCGCCGCTCTGGGAATCGAGGTTCCCGGTCGGCTCGTCGGCAAGAATAACGGGCGGCGACATGATCAGTGCCCGCGCAACCGCAACCTTCTGTTGTTCTCCGCCCGAGAGCTCGGAAGGCTTATTATAGACCTTTTCAGACAATCCCACATCCCGCAATAAGTCAAGCGCATTTGTTTGTGCTTTCTTCCTGTCCATGCCCGAGATGACCGCGGGAAACATGACGTTCTCGACCAGATCGAATTCCATCAGCAGGTGATGCGCCTGGAAGACAAATCCCACGTTTGCGTTGCGAAACGCGGCTATGGCATTCGGCGATTGGCGGAAAACGCTTTCGTTCCTGAACAGGATGTCACCGTACGTCGGTCTGTCAAGACTGCCGATGATCTGCAGCAGCGTCGTCTTACCGGAACCCGACACACCCATGATGCTGATTGTTTCCCCGCTCCGGACATCGAGGTTCACGCCCTTCAAAACATCGATGCGCCTCTTGCTATCGGAAAAACTCTTATGTATGTCTAAAACTTTGAGCAGCGGTTCCACAGTGTTCATATTGACTGCATTCAATAGAATACAGATCGGGTTTAGTCAAGAATATAAACAATACCGGAGGCACCCGGAAAATGCGCGAATCCACGGTCGAAGGTTGGGCATTGAGGACTATGGATTGCCGGTCTGTCCAAGCCACGAAAGCAGGTCCTCGATGCCGGCCTGCGATTCGAGATAGCACGGAGCGCCGGTCTTCATCCCGATGCCGATCGATATCCCGCCTGCCTGGTCTACAACCCGGAACGCATCCTCGTCCGTTGCGTCATCGCCCACGTACAGCGGCAGCCTGCCCGCACCGAACGTCCTGAGGATCCACGCGACGGCATCACCTTTGTTCCACACAGTACGGGGACGTGCCTCGAGCACCATGTTACCCTCGACCAGAGAGAGCGTGTTCCGGTACGCATCGGCGAGATGCCGGAAGCGTTCCACCACGTCCTGACGGCGGCGCCCGTCCACGTTCCGGTAATGGACACTGATCGTCACACCCTTGTCCTCGATCATGACACCGGGAATACCGGCCATCGCCGGTGTTATCTCCTGCAGAAAGGCCCTGATCGCCTGGGGGTCGACGGGGCCATCACTCCCGATGATAACACGCTGCCCGTCCCACAGCTCTGCGCCGTGATTACCGGCGTACAGGATGTCCCGCAGATCGACCATGTTCATGACATCGAACAGCGTCCTGCCGCTGACAATCGCCACAGGATAGACCGACCGCAGACCCGCGAGCAGGTCTCTCGTTGATTTGGACAACGCGGCTGACCGGGGATCGTCGACCAGCGGGGTCAGCGTGCCGTCATAATCAAAAAACAGGAATGCCCCGTCGCGCTCCCTCCGGGGTCGTTCACGGCAGGACTCCAGTGCCTGGAGAAAATCGTCGGTCCACTTCGAAAGATTGTTGCTGCGGACATGCTCGCGCAGCGCCCGCATCCTGCTCCGTTTTTCCTCGGCAGGCATGAGCAGGGCGCGCTTGATGTTCTCCGCAAAGGTCTCAATGTCATAGGGATTGAGCGGCAGTGCGCCGGAGAGCTCTTCGGACGCACCGGCGAATTCACTGAGGATGATGACTCCCTTCTCGTCGACCTGGGACGCTATGTACTCCTTTGCCACGAGGTTCATGCCGTCGTACACCGAGCTGATGATGGCTACATCGGCGATGCGGTAGTACAGGGCAAGGTCATGGTGCTCGACCTTCGTGGTGATATAGACGATCGGCTTCCACGATCCCTGGGCATGCTTCATGTTGATCCGGGCGATCATATCCTCCACGGACCGCTTGTAGCTGATGTACGGCTCGCTGAGCCGTGTTGGCACCGCGATCTGTACGAAAGTAAACCGCCCGATAAAACTGCGGTATTTGTCAAAAAAGAGATCGATCGCCTGCAGTCTTTTCAACAGAGCTTTCGTGTACTCCAGCCGGTCAACCCCGATGCCGATATACCCGCCGGCAATGCCGAGCTGTTTTTTTAAATGCCGTATGGAGTATTCTTTCTTGGAAGCTGCCATGGTTTGGAAGCTGTCAAAATCAACACTGATCGGAAAGGCCTTCAGCACAGTCGTGTGATCGTTATAGACAACGCTTCCGCGCTCAGGATCAATCACGGCGCTGAGTGCCTCCTGGGCGCAGTTCATGAAATTTTTCGCAAACAGGGGTATCTGAAAGCCCAGCAGGTCATTGGCCAGAAGTCCTTCTATGATGTCCCGGGCCTGGGGCAATATCCTGAACGTTCCCCAGTCCGGCCACGGTATATGCCAGAAATGTCCGACGGTCGCTGACGGTGCTGTTTCCTTGATGAACAGCGGCACGAGACAGAGGTGAAAGTCGTGTATCCATACCAGGGAGTCCTCGTGGAGTTCTCCGATGACCGCATCGGCGAACTTCCTGTTTACCTTCCGGTACGATTCCCAATACCGCTTGGTGTAGTACACCCGGTCGAGGGTCACATGCGAGAGCGGCCACAGGACCCGGTTGGAGTATCCTGCATAGTAATTATCGGTTTCGCTCTGCCCCAGCCACACTCTCCGGAGCGTATACGAGGGACTGGGAGGAGGGACCCGGACACACCCCCGGGCATCGACAGCCTCCCGATCTGCACTGCCGCTCCCCCATGCTATCCAGGTGCCTTGCACGGTTCTGAGAACATTATCGAGTGCCGAGGTCAGTCCGCCCGCCGGTTGTTCGACGCTTATCGTACTGCCGGCTTTTTTATGGATATATGGTTCTCTGTTGGAAACGACGATCAACTGCATCTACAGTTCCAGAACGCTCTTTGACTTGTTCAGCATGGCATACCAGACAAACAGATAGTCGCGGATCTGGCGCGTGATGAGGAAATGGTTGCGCACGTACTCCCGGGCGTTCTCGCCCATCCGTGCCGCCAGGTCCGGATTGTTCAGAAGCTGGCGTATCCTGAATGCCGCACCTTCTTCGGAATTCACCAGGAACCCGGTCACGCCGTTCATGATCTGCGTCGGTATGCCGCCCACATTGCCGCCGATGACCGGCTTGCCCTTCCACATGGCCTCGGTCACAGTCAGCCCGAAGCCCTCTTTCAGGGACTTCTGCAGCACGACCGATGCCATACGCTGGAGTGCATTGATGTCCCGGTCGCTGAAGGCGGGCAGCAGGAGAATATGGATATCGGGGTCCCCGTCCGCAAACTCCTGGACTTCCCGGATAACGGCCTCGCCCTCGGGATCGTCCGTCGCAGAACTGCCTGCAAGCACCAGCCGGCAGTCGTTATACTTTTTCACCATCCGGTATGCCCGGATGACACCGTTCGGGTCCTTGAACCGGTCGAACCGCGATACCTGGAGGAGCAGGGGTTTGTCGAGCGGTATTTGATACTTTTCTGCAACCTTGCAGACTTCATTCTGTCCCATGTCCAGGTTTTTTTCGCTCAACGGGTCTATCGTCGGCGTTATGATGAATTCGTTCAGCGGTATCTGCCGGGCAAACTTGGACACCGAAAAGATAGCAGCGTCATACGACGATGCATACGCCGACACCCTGTTCCACACGCTCTCGACCGGGTTTGCCACATCGATATGGCATCTCCATATCCACAGGCCGTTTTTTCTGAATTTTATCAGAGGTACAGGCTGGGGATCGTGCACAAAAACAGCGTCTGCATCGAGGTCGAGGGTCCGGGCGTTCTTCTCATTGACGGTAAAATGGTAGTCCCACATATCCCCGGTAAACGTTTCATCCAGTCCCTGCAGGCTGTTGTGGATCTTTTTGGTAATCGTAAAAAAGCGTTGATCTCCCCGGATGACCTCCCACCGCACCGTTATGCCGAGCCCGCCCAGCAGCGGCACCATCCGGTTGAGAATCTCGGCGACGCCGCCACCCTCTTTCGTGGAATTTATATGCAGGAGGCGTTTCGGTGAAAGCTTGTCAGCAAGCCGCGCGAGCAGCTGCAGGTCGGGCTTCGGCGATATACCGGCGTAATCCGAAAGCTTGAGCATCTACAGGGTCTCCATATCGGTCTGCACCTTGTGTTCCACCACGTGGATGATCAGTTTTCGCAGGCCTTCGATGTCGTACATGAACGGGTCCAGGTGCCGGAGCTTGCCGGCAAGCTCCGGCTCGCCGGCCTGATCCTTCAGCCATTGGGAAAAATCGTCGGGACCGAACACACCGTGAATCCTTCCCTCGTAAAAATGGTAATAGATGGAACTGCCGTCGATGTACCGCAGAGCCTGCAGGAATTCAGCGAGGTTGTGGGCCACGATACCGGTCGGAAAAACGATCGTCACGGATTCGTTGAAAGAAAACTCGTTGCCCCGCAGGGCGGGACGCGGTTGCGGAAAGCGGCTCAGATAATCGCGGACCACCGCTGTTAACGTTTCCCTGAGCAGTTCCACCGAGGAAAAATCGTACGGATCGACGCCGGACAGGTGCTCGGCAAGGGTGTGTTCTTCCAGGCTTTCACCGACCCACTGGGCAAAATCATTGGTGTATTCAAGGACGTGCCCTTTCAGGAAATATTGATAGGTGTGGTGAAAGATGGAGGCCTCGCTGACCTCGGTTATGCCCTGCAGCAGCTCCCCGATGGTGCCCGCCTTTCTCTGCGCAGACTTGAGTACGTTCGTACATTGCTTAAAGACAAATGGATTCATATATCATCCCCGACATGGTATTCTATGATCGATGCGGAAGAGAATGCAAGATAAAATCCTTGCGAACAGCACGGGGGAACCGCCCACAGCCCAAACGTTACTGCTTCGCGGGCGCATCGTTGGTTTCACGGATCGATTCCAACAATTTCTGCGCAGCAGGAACATCGGACATCGACCAGTCTGCCTTCGAGGCCGGGGTGGTATAGTGAACGACCTTTTCCAGTACCTGCCGTGCTTCTTTATGCCTGTCTTCCCGAATATAGATCCTGCCAATGAACACCATGGCGACGGTAAAATTCGGGTCCGCAGCCAGGGCTTGCCGGAAGTATCCCAGTGCCTTGTCGTTATTCCCCCCGACGAACCACGGCAGGTGATAGTACAATGCACCGTACGCGACCAGGACCCAGGGATCATGCGGATCCAGCTGATACGCCCTGTCCATGTATTTGAAGAATTCGGGCAACATGAACAGGGCATGCAGGACACCCTGAAGATGACCTGCCTTCCCCAGGTTCACCGCGTACCAGAAGTATCCCTTTTCTCCGTCCGGGTTGACCTGTATTGCCCTGGCCGCGCATCGTTTCCCCGCTTCATAATCGTCCAATGGATTGGTACGGGTACGGACAGGATGGTCACCCATGGTCGCGTATGCCCTGGATTCCATCCAGTAGGCCTGGTAGACAATACCCGGGGCTGGAGTGTCCCGGATAACCTGGTCGAACAGTTCTATGGATGTCTTGAGGTTCCCGATGTTCTCCTGATAACCGTTGAAGACGTTTTTTGCGTCCTGGAGGGTGACAGCAGCGGCATTCCGTGCAGGCACAAGGACAATGAGGAGCAGGACTGCGGTGAACACGATACCGTGCACCCTCATGAGAACACACATCCCGGGTAAAGTCCGTGCATCTCCGGTCAGTGCTTGATGTCCCAGAACTGGGGCATGCCGTCAGCACCCATGGGCTGGTGGCCGCTGAGATGACAATTATAGCACGATGCGTTCGACAGAACGTGGTTCGTCGTCGTATCCGAAAAACCGTGGCAATATGCGCACGAAGGCATGCCCGCATCCGCCGGATCCATCTGCGCCTGGGTCGCACTGATGATGCTGATGTGACTCTGGTGCAGCCCGCCGGAAACAGAAGGGTCAAACACATGACAGTCCGTACATTCGGCACTATGCCCGTGACGCGGACCGTCCCAGTTATGGCATCCGCCGCACCCGGCACTCAGGTGGCGTATCATGAGGTTCGGATCATCCTGCGTGATCCTGAAGCCCGACAGAAAGATTGCCGTGTGCGCGGTCTGGACCGAGGTCAGCAGGCGGTACGGGTCGAGCGTGCCATAGTAGGTCGGCGTGGTACCGGTGCTCGGCGTAAAACCGGTACTCACCACCGTGCCCTCAAGCCAGGTGTGGCAGCTGCCTGCACAGTCAATGCCCCCGTCGTATAAAAACCCCTGTGCTTGCGGCGGATATCCGCTGTTGCTGTGGTTCTCGACATTGTTGAAGATCGGATGGCACGAGGCGCAATCATTCGTGTTGAGATCGAAGGGATGTCTGCCACGGTCCGGCCATTCCAGTGTCAGCATGTACAGCGGGGGCGGATTGTACGGCGGTATCATGACCAGTCCGCTGCTTCCGACCTGCATCCATTCCTTGATCCCCAGGGCCTCGTTGGAGCGGGACATACTGATCAGATACGGGTCATGACAGTCGTAACAACTGACCGCATTCGACTGGACGGTCTTTGTCGTCTGGCAGCCTGCTGCTGCGAGTGCCGTCAGTAAAAGTACGATGAGTATCTGAGGCCGGTGGCGGGCCGTGCGGGCAGGTGCAAACCGTGCTGGCGTCATACCTTCACATTCCCCGCTTTTACGGAAGGTTTCCATCTGAAGTCATCTCGTTGGACATGGGTTTGTAAAAGCTGAAATCCTGGTTCCTGTACCCGAGGTTGGGCCCGGGATCACCCATGTACTCCAGACCGAGGGTGCTGATAATACCGATATAAAACGGCCCCTTCAGGAACATGTAGATCTGATCGATCAACCCGAGCATGGTTTCACTACTCTTGAGGACAGCCGTCCTCTGTGCAAGATCAAGCTCATACAATGGCTTACCAAACTGATTTTGCGCCTCGGCGTTGAACAGCGGAAGCACGAGGGGCAGTTCCTGGACAACGCCGTAAAACTTGTCGTACGCGAAATCCATGGTTCCGACATCAACAGCACCCGGCGCGCCGCCCGGGTCCGAAGTCCTGCCGGGAAGCACGGTATCGCACAGCGCGTACACGGTTTTCTCATCCGCTGTCTGCGGAACCATGTACGGGGACGCCGGAACACCTGTTTTCGGAACCGTGCCGCAGCTGATCTGGTCCATCAGACCGAACAGGGATACGACAACAGATGCCTGTGCTATCCATTTGAAGAATTCCCGCCTGTTCAGCTCCCGCTTCACCACATCATCGAGAAGTTTTGTCATATCCATATATATCCCCCATCCCTACCAGTTCGTCACGATATACTGGGCTATACGCTCGGCATTTGCCGCTATGGTCGTCGAAGGATTGACGCCCGTACCGCACGGTATCGCGCTTGAATCCGAGACAAACAACCCCGGGTAGTTCCGTATCTGCCCGTTCCCGTCCGCTACCGAGCGTGCCGGATCGTCCCCCATTCTGCAGGTGCCGAGCATGTGATCGATTGAGTACATATACCCCGACGGCATGGTCTGAAGAAGGTACGCGTTGTTGGCGGTCGCAAGCGCCTGGATCGGGGCTATCTTGCTGGCGATGTACGTTGACAGGTTCTGCGTCAATGGAAAATGCACGGAGGGAAGATTGTTGCTGTTGAGGTATACCTGCCCCTCTCCGGTCACCGGCCCCATGATGTTTGCGATGATCAATTTCGAGGGATACACGGCATGCGCCCATTGCTTGAAGCCGAGTCCCCAGCCCAGTTCCCCCGCCCGGTGGATATTCAGGGTAAATATCGATGCCGGCGATGTGCCTGCCTCGATGGTGATGCCGTAGTCCTTCCAGTACGCGTAAGTCATGACCCCGGCACTGTCCATGCCTTTATAGCATTCGATGGAGGGCAATCCGTCCGCCAGCTCAATGCCGAAGCGCACGACGCCGTTGTTGTTGAAATTCTGGCCGACCTGGTCGGACAACTGCGTCAGCGACGGTTTTGAACGCAGGAGCAGTTCCGCGGAATAAATGGTCCCTGCGGCAACGATAACGATGGTCCCCTGCACGGACGACAGCGTATCGTCAGGACCCGTATACTGAACCTCGTATCCGGCTGCCGCCGGCAGGATCTGCATGGCCCTGCAACCGGTTTTGAATTCAACCCCCGCTGCCTGCGCCTGCGGTATGTAATTGTGCATGAGCGACTGCTTTGCCCCGTAGATGCACCCTGCCTCGCAATAACCGCACTGCCTGCAATTCACGTACGGAAACCGCGCGCGGTCACAGGTCAGGCCGACATTGTCCAGCAGTTTTGCAAACATCCCGCCGGTCTTTGAAACCTCATTCCACGTGGCCTGCCGCACCTGCATCATGCTCTCGACCATGTCGTAGTACGGGTCGAGCACCTGCCGGTTGACAGCAGCCGGCCAGACCTTGTAGCCGTTGTCATCGACAAACTGGAACGTCTCCGACGGCGACCTGTTCATGAGCCCCGAGAACACAACAGAGCCCCCTCCCAGTGCCATGCCGGATCGAAAGAACGTCGCATAGTCATCGGACGTCGTTATATTGAGAATATTGGAGAGGTATTTCAGGTCCCAGGACTGCTTGAAGTCCTGCTCGGTATAGACCCTGCCCTGTTCGAGCACGAGCACCTTTTTCCCTGCCTGGGCAAGCCGGAGTGCCGGGATTGCACCGCCAAAACCGGAACCAACAATGACAGCATCAAACGTACTGGCCATAAAAAAACTTATATTTTTATCGTACCTTTGTCAAACAACTCCGTGTCCTGCCCTGTATTATTTGTGAATGATTATATGCATATTTTATCCTTTTACTTTGCACGCTCTTATCTTTGCGCCCCATGGGAGAGGACGTTTATTTTAAGAGCAGACTCCACATCATTTTCCCTGCAATGCCCAGCAGAACGATACCGATGATAAGCTTCACCTGTCTGGCACTCAGTTTTTCCGTCATAAGCCATGCACCGAAAACAGCTCCAAGAATGGAACCTATTGCCGTAAAACCCAACAATTTTACGTCAATGTTTCCCAGTGTTGCATGACCTAAAAAGCCTGCAAAAGAAGAAAATATAACAATAAAAGCAGTTGTACCTGATGCCTTTTTGGGGTTAATCCCCATCCAAATGAGTACCGGAACAATTATATTCCCGCCACCCACGCCCAGCAAGCCGCTTATAAAGCCTGCGACCGTACCGGTGAAAATGCCGTTAAAAAGTTGTTTGCCTCTCGAACTCCCTATGAGCTTTTCTTTTGGTACATAAAAGAGCATCAGCGCTCCTGAAAATATGAGGAATCCGACGAACAGCCATTTCAGTACCCGGTCATCAAGACCATGACTTACAGAAGCACCTACAAGAGACATAACAGTGGCGACGATGATTATCGGTAAAGCCACTTTCCAAAGTACCAGTTTTGCTTTTATGTAGCTGTACGAAGCAATGGACATTGCAAGACAGTTCAGTAATAGCGCAACCGCCATTGCAACATGTATATCTATACCGAGTGCAATAAATATCGGTATTAATATAAAAGCAGCTCCGGAACCTGCAATCGCAAGTAATGCTGTAAATGCAAAGGTTATCAGCCCTGCAAGAATAGCCGTTGTCATACCATACCTCTCTTAGAACATCACCTGTAACTGGACACGTGCCGTGTCAGTATTGTTCGCTTCAAGCTTGCCGAACCGTTCAAAGGTGTAATCGGCCATAAGCTTAAACTTGTTTTCAACGATGTAATAGTTTAACCCGGCTGAAAGCCATTTTTCATTCTTCGTGGATTCTACGTATGTATCCGGGTTAAAGGTCTGATATTCAACCATTGGCTGAAGATAGCGGGTAACAAAGTAGGCTGCCTGCAGATAATATCCATCGGATGTTACGGATTTAATCTTAACTTCATCACTGATCAATATCGCTCTTATGTATTCACCGATGAAGGAAAATCCATGGTAT
>JAJYYW010000015.1 GCA_021800575.1 bacterium | reverse complement strand
GTGCTCATACCGCAGTCCATGGCGTATGCAAAACTCGCCGGCCTGCCGGTATACTACGGCCTGTACGCCGCGTTTTTACCGCCGATGATAGCGGCTGTCTTCGGTTCGAGCTATCAACTGGCGACGGGCCCTGTTGCCGTCGTTTCCCTGATGACGGCCGCAGCGCTTGAACCCCTCGCAACCGCCGGGAGCCAGGGGTATATAGCATACGCGCTCATGATCGCGCTGCTGGTCGGCGTTTTTCAGCTGTTGCTGGGTGTCCTGAAACTCGGACTGGTCGTCAACTTCCTTTCCCACCCGGTGGTCAACGGCTTCACCAATGCCGCCGCACTCATTATCGCCACGTCGCAGCTGCCGAGCATCTTCGGCGTTAACGTCGAGAACAGGGTGCATCACTATGAAACGGTCTACGAAACCATAAAGGCGTCGCTTGTTGCAACCCACTGGACGACGCTGGGATTGGCGGCACTGGCGTTCGCCATTATGCTCCTCCTGAGGCGGATCAATCCCCGCATACCCAATGTACTCGTGGCGGTGGTCGTAACGACGCTGATATCCTGGGCGGCAGGATTCGAACACAATCGCTCGGTTGGCATCGCGAACATGGCCTCCCCGGAAACGCAGCAGCGTATCACTGCCTACAATGCGGCAGCGGACAACATCGACCGGGCGATACAGGCGCGGGCGGTGCTTGCCAGAGCACGGGCACAGAAAGAAAAACAATACGGCGGGCGTTCCTCCGAAGTCATGGAGCAGCAGTTCCAGCTTGCCCTGCTGAACCTCAATATCGAACAGCAACGGAAAGAACTGCGGGGGATGAGGGAAGAGCTCCGCAGCCTCCGGTTTGCCGGTGTACGCGGGACGGACGGCACCCTGCTGTTTTACCGGAATGATCGTGTTCCGTCCGGCGCCATGACGTACGGCCGCAGGTGGCGCATGACGGTCGGAAATCAGAAGATAAACGAGCAGGCGATCTCCCTGGCAGGGGGCGGGGCGGTCGTCGGAACCATACCGGCGGGCCTGCCCGCGTTCAGGATGCCGCACTTTGATGCCGGCGTGGCAATCGGCATGCTCCCCATTGCGGCCATAATATCTCTGCTCGGTTTCATGGAGGCCATATCCATTGCCAAGGCAATGGCGGCAAAAACGGGGCAGCGGCTCGATCCGAACCAGGAACTTATCGGCCAGGGATTGGCAAATATCGCGGGATCGTTCAGCCAGGGGTACGCGGTGTCGGGCTCGTTCTCGCGTTCCGCCGTTAACCTTCAGGCCGGTGCCGCTACCGGCATGTCGAGCGTGTTTACGAGCGTCGTTGTCATGGTATCGCTGTTGTTCTTTACGCCCCTACTGTACTATCTTCCCCAGTCAGTGCTTGCCGCCATCATCATGATGGCTGTCGTCAATCTCGTCAACCTCAAGAGTTTTATTCATGCATGGGAGGCGCAGAAGTATGACGGCGCCATCGCGGTCATAACATTTGTCTGCACGCTCGTTTTTGCGCCAAGTCTGGATATCGGGATCCTGATAGGCGTTGCCCTGTCGCTGGTCTTGTTCCTACTCAGGACCATGAATCCCGATATCGCGATGCTGTCGAAGTATACGGATGGTACGTTCAGGAATGCCCAGAGGTTCAATCTCGGGCAGTGCAGGCATATAGCTGTGATCAGGTTCAACCGATCCCTGTTTTTCTCAAACGTGAATTATCTCGAAGAGAAGATACTCAACGTTGTGGCGTCCATGCCCGGGCTCAAGCACGTCGTGATCGTTGCAAACGCCATCAACGAGCTCGATGCCTCGGGAGAGGAGACGCTGTCCCTCCTGGTGTCGAGGCTGCGCGAGGCCGGCTACGATATCTCCTTCAGCGGGTTCAACGATGCTATTCTCGATGTTCTCCGGCGCACGCACCTGTACGAAAAGATCGGTGAAGACCACCTGTTCCGCAACGTCGCCTTTGCGGTGGACACGCTCTATGAGCAGACCCATAAAGACTCCGCCGAAAGCGAGTGTCCCCTGATCAAGGTGTGCTTCAGAGGCCTGGCGGTGTCACCCGATGTCAAGCACAGGACGGTCATTACCGATGGTCCCCACTGAGAGGACATGCCCGTGAGCGGCGCATGAAAATAGTATATTGTATACAAAACAGGTTGACATCAGCGCCTCCCGGGGCTATCCTGTATGCGGGTGCGGCAGGAAAAGAGGGTAAACCTTTATGAAGAGAACACGTTTTGCCGGCGTTTTGGTCCTACCATGAATATCATACAGGCAATCGATCCTGCGGTGCGGTACGAGATACAGAAATTCAGTACCATTCTTAATGCAAACAATACCGCGCTGGCGGTGATTGCCCAGCTCCAGGAACAACTCGGGAGTGACCGTCCGTTGAGCTATGCCTTCATCGTCAGTAAAATCACCACACTCCTGGCAGAAACGTACAAGATGGTGAGGAGCATCAACGAGTTGAGCAGCAACCGGTATGACAATTTGTTCCGTGTGTACGCGAACGTCGCGGCCTCCATCAGCGGCAAGCTTGGAGAAAACCTCAGTGGGCGCACGAACAAGACGATCGCCGGGCTGGTCATCCCCTTTTCCGACCTTGACAGCACGTCCGTGGATGCGGTAGGAGAAAAAATATCATTTTTGTGCGATATCAAGAACAAGACCGGTAGTGCTGTACCGGACGGCTTTGCGGTTACCGACTCTGCGTACGATCTCCTCATGAAGGAGAACGATCTGTATCCAACGATCGACGCCCTGGTGCGCGGCATGGATACTGCGGATATGGAGTCTGTGTACAGGGCCAGCAGTGCATTGCAGCAGCTCATCCTCCACGCCAGGATACCGGATGCCCTGCACAAGGCCGTACAGGACGCAGTCAAGGTTTTGAAGGCCCATGGTGTTCCGGATCTCCGCGTATCTGTCCGGAGTTCTGCACTGTTTGAATCAAATGTTTATACGAGCTTTGCGGGGCAGTACCGGACGGAATTAAACGTTGCCGAGGAGGATATTGAAGACGCCTATCTGCGTGTCCTTGCCGGAAAATATACGCCCGAAGCGATGATTTATGCTTCACTGCATGGTTACGACATCCGCGATATACGCATGTGCGTTGGTGTCCAGCAGATGGTGGATGCCAGGACATCGGGCATCATGTATACCCGGTGGCAGGGATACCGGCAGATCATGATCCAGTCGGTGTATGGACTCGGTCTGTACATCGTCAACGGCTCACTGGTCCCCGACACCTTCATTTTCGACAGCAGGCTCAACAGAATACTCTCCCGGAGGACCGGGGAAAAGCCCGTTATGCTGATCTGTGATCGATACGGCACGCGGGAGCAGCGGGTGCCGGCAGATCGATCCAGGGCACCGAGTCTTGAGAACGACCAGATCGTTGCCCTTGCTGCCATCGGCGAACGGTTGAGCCAAATCTACCGGATGCCTCTGGACATCGAGTGGGCGATCGATGCCCGGTCAAACATCGCTGTTCTGCAATGCCGGCGCCTCCTTCCCGCGTACGAGTATGAGGAACGGGATGAGGATCCCTACGGGTTCGATATCGAGTGGGCAATCGATGAACAGGGCGAACCCTATATCCTCGACTACATCCAGGGTGCGCGCCAAAAACGCGGAACCACCCGGGCTGGCGCCGTGCAGGGCATACCGAACGCCATCCTGATTGACGGAGGTATAACGGCATCGGCGGGCGTCGCCGCCGGGACGGCATACAACGTGAACAACGAGCTCGAACGTATGCAATTTCCGTCCGGAGCCCTGATCATCACCAGGACAGCCCACCCCCGGCTCGCCGTCCTGCTCAAGCGGGCAGTCGGTATTATAGCGGAAAGGGGTGATGTAACAGGCCATCTTGCAACGGTTGCCCGGGAACTGGGAATGCCCGCCTTGTTCGGTACCGGGAGCATGGATCTGGCGGATGGAACGGTGATGACCCTCGATGCCACGGGGAGGAAGGTTTACCAGGGGATTGTCCAGGACCTTGCAACAGCCGGCAGCAGCAGAAGAATGACGCCGGTGCAGATGCTGCTCGAAAGTCTGCTCAAAGACAGTGCAGTCCTTCATACACCCAACCCGTCGAACTCCAATGCCCAGGCCATGAAGTGCAAAACCATTCACGATATTATACGGTTCGTACATCAGATCGCTATCGAGGAGATGTTTAAAACCTGCGACAGCAAGGTAGCAAAGGGCTGCCGGACAAGGAGGATCATTTCCCCGGTACCGATGGAGCTGATCGCCTTTGATCTCGGCGGGGGTATATCAGAACATGCGCCGGAAGGCGACGTGCCCCTGGAATTCGTGGTGTGCGTACCCATGCGGGCACTGTGGAGCGGTATGACACACCGGGGGATAAAATGGTCCGGTGAAAGAAACATCAATCTTTCCGGTCTGCTGTCAGCCATGACGAATTACATGGTCGACGAAGGTGCGGAAATGCGGGGTCTCGGCGCGCCGAGCTACGTGTTTATTTCCGACCGGTACATGAACTTCAACTCCAGGGTCGGCTATCACTTTGCGACCATAGACGCCCTGGTCGGGGCGCAGCAGGAATCTAACTATATAAACTTCAGGTTCAGCGGCGGAGCAAATGCACTGGACCGGAGGAGCCGGCGGGCGATGCTGATCGAGAAAATCCTCCGCGACGCGGAATTCGTGTGTGTGCGGACCCTGGATACGGTCACCGCACACCTGCGTAACCGCGATGCCGGGCACATGCAGACGAAGCTCGAACACCTCGGCAGGCTGCTGGGATTTGTGAACAGGCTGGACATAGCCATGGTGACGGACGGCGATATTGATAAATACTACCGGGCATTTAAGGATCAGCGGTACAGCGTGCTGTGAGCCTGCTATGGAGCCGTATGCATACTAACCGACCACGGCACTACCGGATGCTCAGGTACAAACTGTTCCTGACCGTTTTTATCGTCAGTACACTTCCCCTGACCATCATTTACCTCGTGAGTTCCTCCTACTACACCAGGGCGATTCGCAGTAAAATAGAGAGCGTTCTGATCAACATTGCGGAGAATCGCAAGGACGCTATCGAACTGTTCGTGAAGGAAAAAACGGAGGAGCTGTCCGTTCTTGGCAACCTGTACACCTACGAGTACCTCAGGAACAGAAGCAACCTCGAACGGATATTTGAATCGCTGCAAAAGGAAGGCAGGGATTACGTCGATATCAGTATCGTCAATCAAAACGGCCGGTCGGTCAGCTATGTCGGGCCCTACAACCTGAGCGGTATGGACTACCGGAAAGAAAAATGGTTCCGGGAGGCGATGGTCCGGGGCAGTTACAAGAGCGACGTGTTCCTGGGGTTCAGGAGATTTCCCCATTTCATCATCGCGGTGAAAAAACCGTTCGATGGAAAAACGTTCATCATCCGGAGCACGATCAATACGGATGCCCTCAGGTCCCTGATGCGGATTGCAGAGGTCGAGGCACCGGTCGATGCATTTATTCTGAACGAACAAGGGATTTATCAGATCCCCCCGGCGCAGGACGGCGAGATCGCCGAAAAGTCTTTTATCGTGCCCGGCCGGCCGTTCGCGGGAACAAAGCTGTCCGAAGTGCGGGACAGCAGGAACAGATTGTTTTACTGCGCACAGTCGTGGATACCGGACAGTGACTGGGTCGTTGTTGTTCTGCAGGCGATGAAAAACAATGTTGAGCCGCTGACCGGCGCCATGAGGATCGGAGAGATCCTGTTCGGCGGCGGTATCCTGTGTATCTTCATCCTGTCCTCGATTGTCTCGACGTGGTTTACCAACAGGCTGTACGCTGCGGACACGCAGCGGGCGACCCTGAACAACCAGTTGATCCAGGCGGAGAAAATGGCCGCGATCGGCAGGCTCGCGGCGGGCATCGCTCACGAGATAAACAACCCGGCGGCCATCATCAGTAATGAGGCGGGATGGATTCATGATCTGATACAGGACTATACCGGCAGCGGCGCAGCGCCGGATTACGGCGAGTTCGAGAAAAGTATCGGGCAGATCCGGAAACAGGTTGAACGCTGCAAGGGCATCACGTCGAGACTGCTGGGGTTTTCGCGGCGCGTGGGAGAAGAGAGCGAGCCGGTCAACATCAACCAGCTGCTCGACGAGGCCCTGTTTTTCCTCGAAAAGGAGGCAAAGCATGAGAACATCCAGATTACGAGAACGTACGATACGGATCTCCCCCTGTGGTACGGGAATGCATCGCAGATGGAACAGGTGTTCCTGAATATCATTACCAACGCCATGGATTCCATTCATGGCAGGGGCGCCATCACCCTGGTTACGCGCACGGTCAAAACGACGATCGTTATCAGTGTTCACGATACCGGCACTGGCATACCGAGGGAATACCAGCAGCGGATATTCGAGCCCTTTTTCTCGACCAAGCGGCATCAGGGAGGGACGGGCCTCGGTCTTTCGATCTGTTACGAGATCGTGAAAAGTTTCGGGGGAGACATCTCCGTAGAAAGCGAGCCGGGAAAAGGAACGACCTTTGCCATCAGCCTGCCGGTCAAACGTCCGAAATAAGTTCAAGGTACAGGGGAGGAAACCATGGAAGGTATGACAATATTGCTGGTCGACGATGAGGTGGAATTCGTGGAAACGCTCTCGAGACGGCTTGCCAGACGGGGGTTTAACGCTCCCTTTGTGACAACCGCTCAGGAGGCTCTTGATAAAATCAAATCGGTTCCATTCGATGTTGCGATACTCGATGTCAGGATGCCGGAGATGGACGGGATCACCCTGCTCGGTGAGATCAAGAAGATCCAGCCCCTCATGGAGGTGCTGCTGCTGACCGGGTATGCATCCGTGCAGTCCGGCATCGAAGGCATGAAAAAGGGTGCATTCGATTATATCATGAAACCGGCGGACATCGACGATCTGGTCAAAAAGATCCGCGACGCGTACGAGCGGAAGAAACAGCAGGAGGACCGGATCACCAGGGCGGAAACAAAGGCTACACCGTACCGGTAGATGGCGCCTGAAGAGGACTATCCCCCTATCACGTTCAGGGTCTTGAGCATGTGTTCCCGGTGTGTCCCGCCCCAGTAGATCCGATCGCACGAAGGGCAGCGGGAAAAGACCCGCTGCGTGGACAGCACGAACGGCGGCACACGGTCCCTGACCTCGTCGCTGCCGGCGGGTATCAGCAGGTCGTTGCAGCGGATACACCTGGTAAAGTACCGTGCCGGATCAGGCGCAGCGCCAAAGCGCCCGAAGAACTCCCTGAGCTGGCCGATCGTTCCGTTGTCACGCAGGACCATGACCTTGATGCCGTGTTGAGCCTCGAACCACGTGTCCCTGGTGATGATAAGCCGCCCCGTCTGGTTGGATATCGCCCGCAGCCCGGCCCGGCTGTACCGGTTGCTGTACCAGGTGTCGAAGCCTGCGATCCGCATCCATTTTGCAAACCCGCCAAGCATCCTGTCCACGACGAATGCCATCGTCCTGTCCGGGGGTCCCCTGTAGCCGCCTGCCTCCATGGGAACAGTCTAAACGTTTGCCTCGCTTTTTACAATCGAAATACAACACCGTCAGTCACCGATCCGCCGGGCTGGCGGAGTATCAACGCAGTTAAATGCAGGAATGGCGCCAACACGGGGAGGCCCGGACCACCGGTGCGGCGGCAAAGGCATTGCCGTTTTGGTAAAAACCAGCACAAAGAATAACGCTTGACAAGAACGGGCGTCCGATATATGTATATTGTATACAAAATACAGGATAGGGAGGTGGCACAATGGTAACCAAATACCTGCGAAGATGCTCAACGGTTCTCATGACGGTCATGATGTTCTCTTGTCTCCTGCTCACATCCCCTGTATCCCTGCCCGCGGCAGAACAGGCACAGCCTCTGAATTATGCTGCGAACACGCAGGGACTTTCCGGCATAGAACTCTGGTATGCCCAGTTGTATAATCAAAACAAGTTTTACTGCGCCCTGGTGACAATCCTCATTATCCCCATCGTGGGGTTTATCCTCGGCACGGTTGCAGATTTTTTGATCTGCAAGACCGGCCTCGATCTCAAGTCACGGGCGAAGTAGCACAAGGAGAACCGTATGGAATGGTATTACATGCACATGCCGATATCCGGGGTGACGATATTCTGGCCGGGACTTGTCCTGCTGGGCTTTGGCGTGGGTGTTATCGGCGGGTTCTTCGGCATGGGGGGCGGCTGGCTGGTAACCCCCGGGCTCAACATTTTGGGGTTTCCGATCAGTTTCGCAATCGGCACGGACCTTGCGCAGATGTCGGCAAATTCGATCGTCTCGACCATGCGCCACGCGAAGTTCGGTAATGTCGATTACAAGCTCGGGACGATCATGATCATTGGCACGCTCGTGGGTGTCGAGATGGGTGCACGGCTCGTCATGTACCTGGAACAGCTCGGCCTGGTGGGTAGCGTCATTCGGTACTGTTACATGGTCTTGCTGGTCCTGATATCGTGGACCGTTTTTACGGACATTACGAAACAGAAGAAGCAGTTCGTCGTCGGTGCCACCGAAGAAACAGCCGTCGGGATCGACTGGTACAAGCGGCTGCACCGGATAAAGATCCCGCCCATGATGCACTTCAAAACAGCCGGTGTCTATTGCTCGGTATGGCTGCCGGTGCTGATCAGCCTGCTGATAGGACTTGTTTCCGGGACCCTCGGTATTGGCGGCGGACTGATTGTCCTGCCTGCCTTTATCTATCTTATCGGATGTCCGACGCATGTGGCGGTCGGAACGAGCCTGTACGGCGTGATGTTTTCGGGACTGTACGGCACCTTCACGTACACGATGAAAGGCCGCACCGAGCTTGCCGCAGCCCTGATCATGATACTGGGAGCGGCATTCGGCGCCCAGATAGGGACCATTGCAACGAAGTACATAAAGGGCTTCGCCATCAAATACGCCTTCGGACTGTCGGTCATCGGTGTTTTCGTATCGATAGCCCTGAAACAATTTGCCGACAAATTCCCGGCGAACCAGCGGATGCTGCTCGGTATATCCACGGTGATCATCTTTGGACTCGTTATCATGCTGTGCACCTATATCACGGTTAAAATGATTCAGGGCGCGCGCAAAGAATTGAGAGAAAAGAGAGTAAAGACAATAACGCAAAAAGCATGATCCGGCTATCCACGATCAGCTCAGCTCTAGTTCGCCGCATCAAAAGAATAGTACAACATCTTTTCCCGGGAACGGAACGAAACTCGCGCACGGACACGCCACCAGGCCCTTCGCTATTCATTGTCCAAAAACTCCACGATTTCCAGGAGGTGCTGTCCTGCAATCATGAGATCTTAAAACTCATCGGGGAACTGGAAGACCAGCTTGCCGGAGACAGATTGTTCGGCCTGGACTATGTGCAGGATATCACCGACCGCATCAGCATGAAGGCCCTTCACCTGATAAAAGGACTCAACCATCTCGCGGGCGGATCCTCCGGTGTGCTGTATGCTCAGCTGGAACGGATCAGTGCGGAACTACAGCATGAAATAAAAAAAAGTCCGTCACCGCGCACGCAGGAGATCGTTGTTCCGTACCGGACGATATCAAAAAGCATGGTTGACGATGTCGGAGGAAAAAACGCAACCCTCGGTGACCTGAAGAACAGTCTGGGCATGAACGTACCCGAGGGTTTTGCCATCACCACCCACGCATTCGACGCCGTCATGCGGGAAAACGGGATCGAGGACAAGGTCCGCAGGACACTGAGTGTGCTTGATCGCAACGACTGGCAGGGCATAGAATCCACGAGCAAAAAGCTGCAGACCATGCTTCTCAACGGCACGGTACCCACAGCGCTCCTGCAAGCCATTGACCACGCTTACAACGACCTGGAGCGGGCCACAAAACCAAATACCCGGGTTGCCGTCCGGAGCAGCGCCATCCATGAGGACAGCACGCTCTCCTTTGCCGGACAGTACGAGAGTGTGCTCAACGTGAGCAGGGAAAACATACCCCGGGCGTACAAACAGGTGCTCGCGAGCCTGTACCATCCGTCCGCACTCTGGTACCTGGCACATAAAGGACTGTCCGGGTATGAACTGAAGATGGGGGTCGGGTGTATGGCCATGATCCCCGCCAGTGCCGCCGGCATCGTCTATACCCGGGACCCGAATAATCCGGGAAACGACACCGTTTTTATCAGTGCGGTCGCCGGGCTTGGAAAATCTGCGGTCGATGGTACAGCGACCCCCGACATCTATGTGGTCGATCGCAGCAGCGGCCTGCCCGTGCATACCCGGATCGCACCAAAGAACAGTATGCTCGTTCCGGATCCGAACGGCGGGATCCGGAACGTTCCCCTGATGCGGGATACGCAGGGGCCCTGTCTGGACGGACTTCACCTGCGGTTGATCACGGATGCCGCCGTCACTATAGAACGCGCCTATGTCCTGCCCCAGGATATAGAATTTTGTATCGATGAACAGGGAAGACTGTTTATCCTCCAGGCCAGGCCGCTGCGATTTTCTGTGCGCTCCCTCCGGGAAAGAAAAAAAATCGCGGGCTGCGAGGTCATCTCGGAACGGGGAAGTACGGTTTGCCCGGGTATCGGCATCGGCAGGGCGTTTATTGTAACGGAGGAAACCGGCATCGGGAGCATACCGGCCGGATCGGTTCTTGTTGCGCGCCACTCATCGCCGCGCCTGGTACAGTTCATGGACAGCGTCAGTGCCATCGTGACCGATACCGGCGGTATAGCGGGGCACCTGGCAACCATCGCTCGGGAGTTTAATATTCCGGCCATAACGGACGCAGTCGATGCAACATCGGCGATCAGGCAGGGCGAGACGATCACCGTCGATGCGACCTCGGCGTACATCTACCGGGGCGCTGTCCGCGAACTGAATGCCGTTGAAAAACCAAAACCAGCGATCATGAAGTACACGCCCGTATGTGATACACTCAGGCGCGCCGCCTCCTCCGTCCCCGCTGGCGGGTCGACAGCATCGTGGGGGGGCGCCCCCGCGCGCCCGGGGTCCCGGCGGCACCCCGGCGGAGACGGCCTTCGGATCCCAGGCCGGAATTGGCCCGACGGAGTCCGTCCCCATCACGCGCCGGGTCTCGGCCGGGGGTAGGCCGGGCTCCGCTCCGTCCCCCGCCAGGCTCTTCGCCAGCGCGCGCGCCGCGAGCGTGACGTCCCCCGCACCCATGACCAGAAAGAGATCACCGGGCCGAGCCACCGCCGCGCAGTACGGGGCGACGGCGTCCCTTTGGGGGATGTGGCGGACGGGGACGCGACTCGCGGCCTCTATGGAGTTGGCCAGAGCGGCGCTGGTGACGCCGGGTAGGGGGGGCTCCCCGGCCGGGGCGTAGATGTCGGTGAGAATCACGTGGTCCGCGTCCGCAAACGCGCCGGCGAACCCATGCCAGAGGTGCTGGGTACGCTGGTAGCGATGCGGCTGGAAGACGGCGAACAGCCGGGACGGCCTGAGCAGGCGCGCCGCGGCAAGTGTGGCGGCAACC
>JAJYYW010000014.1 GCA_021800575.1 bacterium | reverse complement strand
TTGATTTCAATGCCTTTGGATGCCGCGAGATCCAGCATGTTCAGCGCTATGATGACCCTGGCACCGGTTTCGAGTATCTGTGTGACCAGGTACAGGTTCCGGTCAAGATTGGAGGCGTCGATGATGGAGACAACCACATCGGGCTTCTGTTCGACGATATACGTTGCCGCAATGGTTTCTTCTATGGAACCCGAGGACAGGCTGTAGGTACCGGGAAGATCCACGATCTTGTAGGTTTGCCCGTTGTACTCGGTGAAACCCTCCTTTTTTTCTACGGTTTTTCCCGGCCAGTTTCCTACGTGTTGATTGAGCCCTGTCAGTATGTTGAATATGGTGCTCTTCCCGACATTCGGATTGCCAGCAAGTGCAACGGTGATGCTGCCGGACTCATGCGGGGCAAAACCGCCATCACCGGATTCGCGACAGGGCTGTGAAATCAGACCTTTTATAAAGTTATTATTCACCGGTCATCTCTCCTTATTGAAAGTGATTATCAAAATATAAGGCCGCGTCAATAAAAAAATCAATACGTTGTCCGCTCCGTCAGGTGATACCTGCACAAACAGTGACTATCTTATAGATGTATGAAAGAGGAAGCGCGAAAGATCCGGTATAAGCTTTTACCGCATACCGCAGACATCTGCATCGAGGTGAGTGCAGCCAGTATCACCGGGCTGTTCCAGAACGCCGCTGCAGCGGTCCTGGAACAGATGGTTGAAAGCGGGAAAACCGGGGATACCGTTGTCAGACAAATATCACTGCAGGCATCCGGGCGGGACCTGCTCTTCATCGCGTGGCTGCAGGAAATCCTGTATGAGTTTTACGTGCACGGTTTGATGTATGCAGGCAGCACCATAGAGCACATGCGTGCTACGGGATTGAAGGCAGCCGTTATGTTTCGCAGGTTCGACCCGAAACAGCATACAGCAAAACGGGAAATCAAGGCGATTACCTATCACAATATCCACATCAGGAAGACGGGCAGCCGTTACACCGTGAGATTCGTTGCCGATATATAACTGCACGGACACGAATGCGTGCAGTCAAGATAAAAAAAATAGACGCCTTCCGGTGGGAGCTGCAGCAGGAGCCGGGCATGCTTGTACCGGGGCTTGTGTATGCCGATGAGCGTATGATACATGCCCTGGTCAACGATGAATCCCTCGGGCAGGTCTGTAATGTCGCCATGCTGCCGGGCATTATCAATGCTTCCATAGCACTGCCGGACATCCATACCGGTTATGGGTTCCCCATCGGTGGCGTTGCCGCCTTTGACCGTACGACCGGTATCATATCGCCGGGCGGCGTCGGTTATGATATCAACTGCGGCGTACGGCTGATACGGACAGATATTCCCGCAGACGCACTGCTTGCATCCGGGAATTCAATATCGAAAATTCACGATCCGAGCGTCCCGACCCGGAACACGCTGCTGGAACGGCTCGTCGATACCCTGTTTACAAACATCCCGTCGGGTGTCGGTTCCCGGAGAAAGGATGTACGGTTTTCAAAAGGCGATCTGGACAGAATTGCCGTGGGCGGTGCTCCGGTCATCATCGAACAGGGGTACGGGTTTCCCGATGACAGAGAGTACCTCGAGGAAAACGGCAGTATTCCCGGGGCAAATCCCGATGCCGTCAGCGATCGTGCGAAAGAGCGCGGGCGTGATCAGCTCGGGACGCTCGGATCCGGGAACCACTTCGTCGAAGTTGGATACGTGGAGGATGTTTACGACAAGCATGCGGCCGGCATCTTCGGCCTGATTCCCCATACTGTCACCATACTCATCCATACGGGTTCGAGGGGGTTCGGCTACCAGGTGTGTGACGACTACCTGAGAACCTTGGGCAACAGGGCATCGCTGGACAATGTCGTTCTTCCCGACCGTCAGCTCGTGTGGGCATCTGTTCAGTCGAAGGAGGGCCGGCAGTACTTCAGCGCCATGAATGCGGCGGCAAATTTCGCATTTGCAAACAGGCAGTTGATCACCCATTGGGTACGGGAATCCTTCGAACAGGTGCTCGGTTCACGTGCCGACAAGCTCGGTATGCGCATCGTCTATGACGTTGCACACAATATCGCCAAGGAAGAGGAGTACCTCATCGGCGGGAAGCACCAGAAGGTCATCGTCCACAGAAAAGGCGCAACCCGGGCGTTCCCCGCAGGGCACAGCGGTATACCGGAGCAGTACAGGACCGTCGGTCACCCTGTTCTTATACCCGGTGATATGGGCAGGTATTCGTACGTGCTCGTCGGCACCGCACAGACCCTGCGCGAAACGTTTGGCACGGTTTGTCACGGTGCAGGCAGGGTCATGAGCAGGGGGCAGGCTGTGCGCTCGGCAAAGGGGAGACAGGTGGTGCAGGAACTGAAAGAACGCAACATTATCGTACGGGGTGCTTCCCGCGCAACGATCAACGAGGAGATACCCGAAGCGTACAAGGATGTAGCAAATGTCGTGGACATTGTCGAAGGGGCCGGACTTGCAAGAAAGGTGGCAAAACTGCACCCCCTGGGCGTGATCAAGGGGTAACGGGGTAAAAAAAAGGAGCGGCCGAAGCCGCTCCTGCACGTATCGTCGCTTATTTTCCTGCCGCAGCCACTGCGTCTTTGAGCATCTTCACCGTAACGGACTTTGGCCGCTCGAGCGGCGCCCCGACTGCCCTGTCCCAAATGATCTGTGCCGATATGCCCAGTGCTCTGGACACACCGAACAGCACCGTGTAAAAGTCATACTCGGTCACGCCGTAATGGCACTGGAGTGCCCCCGAATGCGCATCCACGTTCGGCCACGGGTTCTTTGCCTTGCCCTGCTTGAGCAGGACATTCGGCACGACCTCAAAGACATTGCTCACGGTCTTAAATATCGGGTCCTCGGGCAGGTACTTGAGGGCGAACTCGCGCTGCGCGGTGTACCGGGGATCTGTTTTTCGCAATACTGCATGACCATACCCCGGAATAACCTTGCCACTGCTCAGTGTGTCATTGGCGAACTTCTCGATCTGCTCCTTGGACGGAACCCCGTTATACAGCTTCATGAGGTCCACGATCCATTTCAGGCATTCCTGGTTCGCAAGGCCGTGGAGCGGACCGGCGAGACCGTCCATAGCGCCGGATATGGAGTAGTAAATGTCCGAAAGCGCAGTGGCGATCAAATGCCCGGTATGCGCACTGACATTGCCGCTCTCGTGATCGCTGTGGAGAATCAGGTACAACCGCATCAGGTTCTTGTACTCCGGATGATCAACACCCATCATGTGGGCAAAGTTTGCACCCCAGTCAAGGTTCGGGTCCGGCGCAATAAACGTGTCTCCTTTATAGATATGCCGGTAGATGTACGCTGCTATGGCCGGCAGTTTCGCGAGTAAGTTCATGGAGTCTTCCAGCATGGGCACCCAGTATTCCGTTTTTTTCATGCCTTCGTTATACTTCCGGGCAAACAGCGATTCTCTCTGCATGACAAGGATAGCCGTTGCAAACTGGGTCATGGGATGGGTGTCCGCGGGCATTGACCGTATCACATCAAACACGTACTGGGGCACCGCGGAACGTGCCTTGAATTCGTTCTCGACTTCAAGGACATCCTCTTTGGTCGGCATTTCGCCGGTCAAGAGCAGATACCACAGGCCTGTGGGGTACGCCTCGCTGTTGGCATCGGGCTTCGGAAGTTTCTCCCGAACCTCGGGTATTGTATAATTACGGAACCTGATACCTTCCTGAGGATCAAGGTACGATGTTTCGCAAACCATTGATTTGATGTCCCTCATGCCGCCGGTAACCTGATCTATGATAACCTCATCATACTTGATCTTTCCGTGTTCTTTCGTCAGTTTGGTAACGTCCTCCCGCCAGGATGGAATTAATTTTTCCAGCTTTTCCTTGAGCTTACTCATGTTTGTTTCTCCTTTCGTTTTTATTGTATACAATATACATCCACCGGTTCGCCTGTCAACTAATACTATTCCCCCGGTATATCCAGCCTCGCAAATAAAAGTTGACATTTCAATCAAACAGGGGTTCATTAAATCCTGATATACGTGACAAGGCCCTGGCTGATGTCCCTGGTCTTTCCCGTAGAACTGCGGACCTTAACCAGCATACCCTGGTCCGGGCGAGGGGCTCCTCGAACCGGACGGACATAACATGAGTGGAGATGTTCCATAAGAAAGTAGGGAACTTATGGTTGGTATAGTTTCATACGGCGGCTACATTCCTAAGCGGAGACTGAACCGGATGTCGGTCATACAGGAGATGGGATGGTACATTCCCGCACTGATGATGGTCGCCAATGGAGAACGTGCCATGTGCAACTGGGACGAGGATAGTATTACCATGGCAGTGGCGTCGGCAAGGGACTGCATGGCGGGATTCGGTAAATCATCGATCGACGGACTGTTTTTTGCAACGACAACGCCTCCGTTCTCGGATCGGCAGAACGCCGGTGTCGTGGCAACAGCACTCAATCTCAAGGAAGATATCCTGACGGCGGACTTCACCTCGTCACAGAAAGCCGGGACAACGGCACTCGTCGCAGGGTTGGAGTCCTTAAAGAGCGGCGATAAAAAACAGGTACTTGTGGCCGCATCGGACCACCGGAAAACAAGGTCTGCAAGCTTTTATGAATTATGGTTCGGGGACGGCTCTGCATCACTGCTTCTTGGTTCGGACAACGTTATAGCAGAGTACAAGGGATCGTTCTCGATGTCCCTCGACTTCGTAGACCACTACCGTGGCAGTTCCAACGAATTCGATTACACGT
This sequence comes from bacterium, assembly GCA_021800575.1. Classification (GTDB taxonomy): domain Bacteria; phylum JAMCPX01; class JAMCPX01; order JAMCPX01; family JAMCPX01; genus JAJYLM01. Next base: position 6,811 of record JAJYYW010000014.1, on the reverse strand, counting down.
GGGAAGAGCGGTGGATCCGGGACGAAGGGTACGCAAAGATCATCCCCCAGGCAATCAACGGGCTCCTGAAAAAATCCGGACTTTCCATCAAGGACATCGCAAAGGTCGTTTATCCGTGCTTCATATCGCGCGAGCATAAGGGAATCGCAAAAAAAATTGGCGCATCCAAGGAGCAGGTCCTCGACAACATGCACGAAGAAACAGGCGAGACCGGGGCAGCTCATCCGCTGGTCTTGCTGGCCTCTGCCCTTGAACAATCAAAACCCGGCGACAAGATCATTGTCGCAAGCTTCGGCCAGGGCAGCGACGCCCTCCTGTTCGAGGTAACACCGAACATTACCAAGCTCGCCCCGAGAAACGGGATCAAGGGCTCACTCGCCGTCAGAAAGGAAGAGCCGAGTTACGCCAAATTCTTAAAATTTAATGAACTCATCAACGCCGAAACCGGCATCCGGGCAGAGGCCGCGACACAAACTGCGCTGACGACCCTGTGGCGCAACAGGAAGATGATCCTCGGTTTTGTGGGCGGAAGGTGCACACAATGCGGCACCGTCCAGTTCCCGAAAACGAACGTCTGCGTCAACCCGAAATGCAATGCATTCCACACGCAGGAGGACTATGAGTTTTCGGACAAGGAGGCAAAGGTCATGTCGTTTACCGGAGACTACCTTGCGGTTGCCGTCGAGCCTCCGGTTATCTATGGTATGGTTCAGTTCGAGGGTGGCGGCAGGACACTGCTCGATTTCACGGACTGCGATCTTGAGAGCGTGCAGGTCGGCCATACCGTCAAGCTGACCTTCAGAAAGAAATACTACGACAAGGAGCGCGGGTTTACCGGGTATTTCTGGAAAGCAACCATAAAGTAGGAAAAGGAGAAAACCATGTCAACAGGCATTAAAGATAAAGTCGCAATCATCGGAATGGGCTGTACCAAGTTCGGAGAACGGTGGGACGCCGGTGCGGAAGATCTTATGGTTGAGGCGTTCGAAGAGGCCATCGCGGACGCCGGTATCGAAAAGAACCAGATCCAGGCGGCGTGGCTCAGTGACTGTTTCGAGGAGATACACCTTGGCAAGAGCGCCCTGCCCCTGTCCATGACCCTTCGACTGCCGAACATACCGGCAACACGGGTCGAAAACTTCTGTGCGAGCGGTACCGAGGCGTTCAGGGGAGCGGTCTACGCGGTTGCCTCGGGTGCTTACGATATCGCCCTTGCGCTCGGTGTCGAAAAACTCAAGGACATCGGGTACGGTGGACTCCCGAACTCCGGGTCGAACAGCGGCTCACTGAACTGGCTCTGGATGCCGAACCTCACGGCCCCGGGCGCGTTTGCCCAGCTGGCGACCGCGTACGCCGCAAAGTATAAATACTCGATCGACGATCTGAAGCGCGTGCTTGCACATGTCTCCGTCAAGAGTCATGCCAACGGGGCACTCAACCCCAAGGCACACCTGCGTACGCCGATAACTGAAGACCAGGCAATATCCTCGCCCATGGTGGCGCACCCCCTTGGCCTGTATGACTGCTGCGGTGTCAGTGACGGCGCTGCCGCGGCGATCGTTACCACGCCGGAGATTGCAAAAAGGCTCGGAAAAAAGGACCTGGTAACCGTCAAGGCCCTCCAGCTCGCGCTGAGCAACGGCGAGGAGGTCCAATACAACGAGTGGGACAGCACCTATTTTGTCAGCACCACGAAGGCAAGCGCTGTCGCGTACAAGGAAGCCGGGATCAAAGACCCCCGGAAGGAACTGAGCATGATGGAGCTGCACGACTGCTTTTCCATCACCGAGCTCATCACGTATGAGGACATGGGCATCTCTCCCCGCGGCAAAGCACCCAAGGACGTACTCGACGGGTTTTATGACCTGAGAGGCGGCGGGGTCCCGGCACAGGTCGACGGAGGCTTAAAGTGTTTCGGACATCCCATCGGCGCGTCAGGACTGCGCATGCTGTACGAGATGTATCTCCAGCTCCACGGAAGGGCGGATCAGCGCCAGCTCAAGGATCCGAAGCTCGGTCTCACGCACAACCTCGGAGGATTTCCTTTCATGAATGTCGTCAGCATAGCAATCGTCGGCAAGGAAGGCGTGTAACCCCCGCCGGCGTTTCACCATTGGTCGTACACCCCCGTGCCCCCTTCATATGCGGGTACGGGGGTCGTTTTTTGCCCGGACGTTTGCACCGGTGTGCGGTTCCGTTTACACGATAACGGCAGTGCTTATATTTAACAGAAAAAGGAATATCATGTCTGCATATACCTATACACATCCCGTATTGGGCGAAGAGATAGAAGCCATATCAGGACATTACTCACTTGAAAAAGAAGCATCACTGCCTTTCAGGGGAAGGCAGGTATGGTACTACACGGGATATAGTGTCGTTGACACCTCCTGCTGCGGCCCCGGAGGATGCGGATTTGCATTTGTCGTCGGCTACATCCTCAGCCTCAAACACGCACAAGATACCACCGGTGCGGACATCTCTGACATAGAGCCCATCATGAGCGACGAAGACAAGCAGGAACTCAGAAAACTGCTCAAGGCACAGGCCCATGTACAGCAGGTTAACTTCTGGGCACCACAGACCGCAGGGTTTCAACCCTAAACAATTGCAGAGCCAGGACGTTTGCACACCGAACGACTCCCTGCGTTTCGTAGTGAGAGCCGCGGAGGGAGGAGTTCGTATTTCGTAGTGAGGATTTCGAGTTTAGTATTTTGTAGTTCGGATTTTTTATGTAGGATCATAGTTTCGTATTTTTATTGACTATACGATATTCGTATGGTTTTTCTTCCTGTATGAGAATGTTTTCCATATTCCTGACGATTATTCTTATGAGCAGTTCTGCCCAGGCCCAAACCCTGCGGCGCCTGCTCGTCGTCATCCAGCCGCAGCAGGACAGTCTCCTTCTGAATCTGCAGAACCGTGTTCGGGAACAGCTCGTCGGTCTTTCGCTTGAGTGCTATGAACCCGCCGGACACCCAGGAGCGGCAACCACCGCACCACCTGATGTCAGTGAGAGCATGGCAAAGGGGAAAGAGGCGTATGAGTTTTTAAAATTCAACGAATCCATCAACCTGCTGGATGCTGCTGCCCGGCGCCTTCAGGCACACCTTGATTCCACTGCATCCCTCAACCAGCTCAGAGAAACCCGTCTTTATCTTGCCATGGATTATCTTGCGCTCGGCAGGGACGCCCTTGCCCGGGACGCTGTCGACGCGTACCTGTGCAATTCAGGTACACCGGAGCTTGACCATAACCTGTGGCCGCCGAACCTCATCAAACTCAATGAAGACCGGTTTCATACCGTGATGGACAGTGCCGTCCCCATCACCATTACGACCAATCCCCCCGGAGCAACGGTTTTTATAGACGCCAGGAAGGCAGGCAGAGCGCCGGTCACGCAAAACCTGCTCCCGTGCACCCATTATGTTACGGCAACCCTGTCTTCATGCCTGCCAAAGCATACCATGATGACCGTCACCCGGGACACCCGGACGGTTGTTATAAAACTCGAGCCCTGTCCCATGGCCTTCACCCAAACCTCTGGAGTAGAAGAGCAGTCACAGGAACTGATCGCACGATACCATGTTGACGGTATCCTGGTGCTGTCGAGTACGGTAACCCAGACAGCCATTACGGAAACCACTGTGGTCCATGCAACGCTTCGATCAGCGCAATCACATTCGTCCTCATCGCTGACGATCGCGTATAGGACCCTTGATCAGGCATCCCGCGACCTTGCAGCTTTCCTACAACCCTCGCAGGAGAAGTCTGTGCCATCATCCGTTCTACCGGTATTGAAGGACACCCCGGATACTGCCCGGGCACCAGCACCGGATTCCTGGTATAAAAATCCATGGCTGTGGACAGCGGGTGCTGTCCTTATCACGGGCGGGATCGTGTACGCTGTAACAGCAGACCACCGCGGCTCACCGGCAAAAACAGGCAGTGTTTCCGTTCAATGGTGAGCGTATGGGCCGTATGGAACAGGACCATAAGACCATTCTCGTACCGGCTGTATCCGTGCAAGCCGATGACACAACCGCGCTGGTGCAGCACCACGCCGGGCATGAGTCCGGACAAAAGGCCTGGTACAAACGCAGGTTTTTTGTGCTGAGCCTTGTGCTCGCCGCGGCTGTCGTTGTTTCCTGCAGTGTGCTGGGCGGCTATGTTATCTCCACACGGCATCATCAGCGGGTGCTGACAGCGGCGCTGCGTGAAGCACTGAACCAGGGCAGCCTGAGCACGGCACACAGCATACTGGCGCACCTGCGCAGGCACGGATTCACCTCACCCACTCTTACTGTCCTGCAACGGCAGTCTGAAGAGATGCAGCAGCAGCGTGATGCATGGGGTCAGGTACAGCAGTACGTTACGCAGGGCTTGTACGGTGAAGCACTCCGTGCCCTTGCCCGCTTTACAGCAGATACTGCGTACCGCGAAAAAGCGCAGCGCCTGATCGGCGACATCAGAACAAAGGAGCTGGACGCGATGATAGGCTCGGCGAGCCGTTTGTACGCCGGCGGTCAGACCGGCGAAGCCGGTGTCATTGCGCGCACGGTGCTTGACAGGGACCCTTCCAATCAATACGCCCGATCGATGCTGGCACTGCTCCGGAAGGCGCCCGCCCGCCGCGCGCCGCGGGATTTTGCTGCTGCTTCCAAGCAGAAGCAGGCTGTTGCCGGCGATGCTGCGTACAAACGGGGAGACTTTGATGCGGCAGTAGAGCAGTGGTCGCACACCCGCGCACCGGCTGCTGCCAGAAAGATTGTACTGGCTTCGAATATCAGAAAGTATATCCGTATCGGGAAAACGGCCCTGGGCTCCGGTGATTATGCCGGGGCACGGCAGGCCTTTGGCAAGGCCCGTGTGTTTGCCGGTCTGCTGGGTATCGGCGGTTCTGTTGACGGGCAGGCCTGCACGGTATACCTTTCCCGGTCGTACGCCTTGCTGGGCAGGCAGGCATTGGCGCAGGGTTTCTATAAGCAGGCTGCCCTTGATTTTCAGAGCTCCCTGAGGTATGACCCGTCGAATGCAGAGGCGTTGAAGGGGATCGCCGTTTTGAACGAAGAAGCCGAACGGCTGTACCGGACAGCGTACATGATGTCCGGTGCGAACATACCGGAGGCGTGCCGGCTGTACCGCAGGGCTTTGGACATGAGTCAACCCAATGATGATGTTTATAAAAAAATTCAGGAACACATCGCTTGCTGCAGGCCCTGATCCGGGGTTCGAACTGACGGTGGCAGACACCCTGTTCACACGGTTCATGGGCCTCATGTTCAAAACGGGTCTGCCGCCCGGCCAGGGTATGCTGATAAAAAACTGCAACTGGGTGCACACCTTCTGCATGCGGTTCAGCATCGATGTACTCTACCTCGATGCCGGTTTCACGGTCGTTGCGATCAAACATCTCGCCCCCTTCAGGCTCTCCCTGCCCGTTCCGGGTGCAGTCCAGGTCGTTGAGCTGAAGGCAGGAAGTGCAGGGCACCACGGGATTGCTGCAGGAGACCGGCTTGTCACAGGATAGTTCCTGGCTCGGAAAATACCGGATCCTGCGGCTGCTGGCATGCGGCGGCATGGCGGACGTCTACCTTGCGGTCATGACAGGACCGTACGGCTTTGAAAAAACCGTCGCGCTAAAGCTCATGCATCCGCAGATCTCGGGCGACCCCCCGTTTGTGAACATGTTCATCGATGAGGCAAAGATATGCGCAGGTCTTGTTCATCCGAACATCGTCCAGATCCTCGATTTCGGTGAAATCAACAGCACCCTGTACATAGCCATGGAATACGTCGAGGGCATCAACCTTGCGGAATTTGTCCGCGCCCTCGTGAACAGCAACGAACAACCGCGGATCGACGTGTCCCTGTACATCACCGCGGAGATACTCAATGCACTGCTCTACACCGCGTCCATCAAGGACAGCGACGGCGCGAATGCAGGCATCGTGCACAGGGACATAACGCCGCACAACATACTGCTGTCCCCTGCCGGGGACGTCAAGCTCACGGATTTCGGCATTGCAAAGGCACGCGGATCCATCACGACGACCGTCGCCGGCACGCTGAAAGGAAAACTCCGGTACATGTCGCCCGAGCAGGCACGGGGAGAGCGTCTCGATGGGAGAAGCGACCTGTACTCGCTTGCACTGATTTTATACGAGCTTGTCACGCACCGCCAGGCGTACGCCGGGGACACGGACATGACCCTGCTCCGCCAGGTCCAGGCTTCGCACATCGATGCCAGGCCATCGCAGATCAACGCCGCCCTGCCTCCGGAACTCGATGCAATCGTCCTCCGGGCGTTGTCGGGAATGCCCGGGGAAAGGTTTCAGACACCGGCATCATTCCGGCAGGCACTGTGTGCCCTGCGTCCTGATTTTGACCGTGCAAAGACACACCTCGCAGCCCTCGTCCATGACCTGCCCGGACAGCAGCCACAGCAGGCATGTACTCCCGGGCTTCCCCTGTGCTCTCAGCAGACCATCAGTCCGCGCGAAAATCATGCCTTTTCCCTGAAGACCGCCGCGTACTGTGCCGGTGGTACGCTTCTGCTGTTCTGCTGCATCATGCTGTTGCCAGCCTCACAGGAGCCCGGAACGCCGTATGCCGCCGGCACAGCATTTCATGCAGCATCATCGCCTGCGCAGGATCCCTTGGTACACGATGACGGTTTCAGCCCTTCAGCACGTATCTACCATGAAAACACTGCCACGGGCGAACCACCCCCCGGGCAGCGTGCGGCGGCACGGGGGGTCCTTGTTATCAATGCGATACCCTGGGCCCGGGTCTACATCGCGGATGCGGC
>JAJYYW010000013.1 GCA_021800575.1 bacterium | reverse complement strand
AGGGTGTCCGGGGAGCCAAAAAAAGAGACATCGATGCGATTGCGGACGCAATACTGCGGGTATCCCAGCTCGTGACGGATAATCCGGACATCGTAGAACTCGATATTAACCCGCTGCTCGTCCAGACCGAGGGTGAAGGTGCATTGGCGGTGGATGCGCGCATCGCCATAAAACATTGAGGAGGTAAGACATGAATTCCGGGACACTACCATTTTTTATTGGTTCAACCAACGGCTACTCGGGAAAAACACTGTTATCCACGGTGCTCGGCAGGATACTCAAGGAACAGGGCTACAAAATAGGCTACATGCGGGTCATCGGAAAATCGGTGGCGAGCAGGGGAACGACGCTGTACGATGTCGATGCAGCGTTTGTACAACAAGCCCTGGGCATCAGCGATCCCGTGGAGAAGATGTCTCCGGTGATCCTGACCCACGATTTGATATCCTCGGTCCTGAAAGGCAAGGAGTACGACGGCTTCACGCTGTTCAAGTCCGCGTACAAGGAGCTCTCCGCAGACAAGGACATCATGCTGGTCAGCGGTGCTGCGAACCTGTACGAGGGCCTGACCGTGAAGATAAGCAGCCTGATCGCGATCAAGGCGTTGAACGCCAAGACCGTTTTGATAGACCCGTACCGGGACGAGGTATGCGTGGACTGTATCCTGTCATCCAAGGAGCTGCTCGGAAACAGGCTTGCAGGCGTGATTCTCAACATGGTGACCTTCGATGACATGGAATTTGTTGCCGATAATATCATCCCGTACCTCGAAAAACAGGGCGTCCGGGTCTTCGGTATGATACCGCGGACATCGGAACTGGAATCCGTTTCCGTACGGCAGATACGAGACGCCGTGGGAGGCGAGATGCTGTCGGGCCACTCGAAACTCGACGATCTGGTCGAAAACATCGTGGTCGGCGCCATGGACGTTGAAAATGCACTCAAGCATTTCATAAAAAAGAAAAATAAGGCAGTCATCACGGGTGCAAACCGGGCCGACATCATCATCGCAGCCCTTGAAACATCGACACGGTGCCTCGTCCTGACCGGCGATATACTGCCGAATGAAATTGTGCTCGGGAGAGCACAGGCAATGAACATTCCGGTCATTCACGTCAAATACGACACGCTCAGCACCATCTCGAAGATAGAATCCATCATCGGCAAAGTCCGGATTGTCAGGGAAGACCAGATAAAGAAAGGGTATGAGATGATCCGGCAGTACGTCCGCGTCCCCGATCTCTTTGAAGCGGTCGGAATTCAGAAAAAATAATCTTTTTGTAGCGGTATCACGGCAGCGGGCTCCCGGTGCCCTGTCCCCTCCGGATCCCGGGGAGGGAAGTGTACTGCTTTTCCGGGACTTGTATACAAGTTTTTATTGACAAAAAAAAATTATGATTGCTACCTTGGGATCATGAGTGATCTCCCTTCTTATAATCTCATTGTTATTGGTGCCGGCATCGGCGGTTATCCGGCAGCCATACGGGCGGCCCAGCTCGGTGCACGGGTGCTGGTTGTCGATAAAGACGGCGTGGGAGGAACCTGTCTGAACAGAGGATGTATCCCGACCAAGGCTTTCAAGGCGACCTCCGATATCCTGCTCCGCATGCAAAGGCCCGAAGAGTTCGGCCTGTCCGGCAGCGTCACTGTAAAAGCGGACATCAGGGCCATCGTCAACCGCAAGAACAGGATCGTGGGCGATCTCGTAAAAGGCGTCGAGTTTCTGTTCAAATCCCATGGTATCGTCATGAAAAGGGCTTCCGCAACATTCCTGTCAAGAAACAGGCTGCAGTTAACGTACGCCGACGGTACCCGTGAAATCGCAGAGTCCGGGCGGGTGATCATCGGTACGGGCTCTTCCCCCGCCGATCTTCCCGGCATCAGGACGGACGGGAAATTCATCCTCAACAGCGACGACATCCTCAACCTTGATACGCTGCCCAAAAGACTTATTATAATCGGGGCCGGTGTGATCGGCACTGAATTCGCATTCATTTTCAGGAGCATGGGGGTGGAAATCGTCATGCTTGAACTCATGCCGCGGGTGTTACCGACCGAGGACGAGGACGTGGCGGCGTTGATCACCAGGAGCCTCAAGAAATCGGGCATATTGATCAGGACAAACACCAGGGTAACGCGTTCGGAGGTCCGCGGACAGGAAATAGACCTTTATCTGGACGGCGGCGAGGTCGTCACCGGCGATAAGGTGCTTTTATCCGTCGGCAGTGTCATCAATACCGCCGGACTCGGTCTGGAAAACACCGGGGTCAAGCTCGGCAAAAAGAAGGAGATCGTGGTCGACACCTGTATGAGCACCGGCGTCGACGGAATCTATGCATGCGGGGATGTAACAGGCGGCAGGATGCTGGCCCATGTTGCCTACCGTGAAGGGATAACCGCCGCGTCCAATCTTCTGGAGGGCAAGAGGCAATCTATAAATTATGACGCCATTCCATCGGCCATCTACTCGACGCCCGAGGCTGCCGGGGTGGGCCTTACAGAGGCTGCTGCACGGGAAAAAGGATTGCATATAAAGATCGGGAAGTTCCCCTTCAGGGCTCTGGGCAAGGCCAGGGCCTTCTCGGAAACCGACGGTGAAGTCAAGATCATCGTTGCGTCGGAAACGGACAGGGTGCTCGGCATGCATATCGTCGGAGCACATGCAACGGACATCATCGCCGAGGGTGCACTGGCCGTTCAAAACGGATTGACGATACAGGCACTGACGGACACCGTGGCCGCACATCCGACCTATTCCGAGGCTGTTATGGAAGCAGGGGAAGATGTATTTTCCATGGCGATTCATCAACCCAAAAAATTGAGACAGGAGGATTAGTGTTATGGCTGACGACATATGGTACAATGAAAATCATCTCTGGGTTACAACGGAAAACAACCACGCCTACATCGGAATCTCGTACTACGCCCAGGAAGAGCTCGGGGATATTCTCTTTATAGAATTGCCCGAGGTCGGCGACAAAATCGTACAGGGAAAATCGTGTGGCGAGATAGAGTCATCGAAAACAGTCAGCGACTTGATTGCACCGCTCTCCGGGAAGGTTGTCGAGGTCAATCAAGATGTCATGAATGAACCGTCCATTATCAACGAGGACCCTCTGGGGGATGGCTGGCTGATCGAGATCGAGGGCATCGACCCGAAGGAATTGAAATCCTTACTGACGCAGGAGAAATATGAACTTTATATAAAGGAAGCAGGAGAATGAACAAAATAGTAAGTAAGAAACAGCTGTCCCAGGTTATAGCGCAGATAGAGATTGAAGCACCGCATATAGCAAAATCTCAAAAGCCCGGACAATTCGTCATCATCCGGGTTGACGATAAAGGCGAGAGAATACCACTGACCATAGCAAATTCGGACAGGGAGAAAGGAACCATCACGATCATCGTCCAGGCTATCGGGAAAACAACAACAAAGCTGAATGCGATGGAGCAGGGCGAGTTGATAGCAGACGTCGTCGGTCCGCTCGGGAAACCCTCGCACATTGAACGCTTCGGCCGGGTGGTGACTATAGGAGGAGGTGTTGGCACCGCAATCGCATGGCCAACGACCCGTGCCTTCAAAAAGGCCGGGAATGAGGTTATCAGCATCATCGGTGCACGGACCAGGGACCTCTTGATTCTCGAGGATGAGATGCGGGCGTCGTCGGACAGGATTATCGTGACAACGGATGATGGAAGTTATGCAAACAAGGGATTTGTTACAGACTCGCTCAAACAATTGATCGATGAAAACCTGGTACCGAATCTGGTACTCGCCATAGGCCCGGTGCCGATGATGCGGGCTGTTGCAGAGCTGACGCGGCACTACGCCATTCCCACGGTCGTGAGCCTGAACCCCATCATGCTTGACGGCACGGGTATGTGCGGTGTGTGCAGGGTTTCAATCGGCGGTAAAACGATGTTTGCATGCGTGGACGGCCCTGAATTCGATGCACATCAGGTCGATTTTGCGGGTCTGATGCAGAGGCTCAAGGTTTACCAGAAGGAAGAAAAATTGTCGCTGGAACTCTTAAAATCATATGAAAGGGTAAGTTAACATGGCACCATTAGATAGAAAAGAACGGCTCAAACTACCGCGGCAGCAAATGCCTGCCCAGGATCCGCTCGCACGGATAACGAATTTTGAAGAGGTCAATTTCGGATTCACTCCCAACATGGCAATGCTTGAGGCACAGAGGTGTCTCTTCTGTCCCAAGCCGCCCTGTGTTGCAGGGTGTCCTGTCAATATCAATATACCGTCTTTTATCTCGCTCATCGCTGAAGGGAAGTTTACCGAGGCGGCGAAAAAGATAAAGGAGACCAACAGTCTTCCTGCCATCTGTGAAGGTGTGTGTGTTATCGGCAAAAAGGGCACCCCGGTTGCCATAGGGCACCTCGAGCGGTTCGCTGCAGACTGGGAACGGACACACGGAGAGGTCACCCTCCCGGAAAAGAAACCCTCGACCGGGAAAAAGGTGGCTGTCGTGGGATCCGGACCGTCGGGGCTGACCGTCGCGTCGGAGCTTGTCCAGATGGGACACAGCGTTACCGTATTTGAGGCACTTCATGTAGCAGGTGGTGTACTCGCGTACGGCATACCGGAATTCAGGCTTCCCAAAGGCATCCTCGGCAGTGAGGTAGACTACCTCAAAAGTCTGGGTGTTGAGGTGGTAACCGATTTTGTCGTCGGAAAAACGTCGACCCTGGATGAACTTCTCAGCGAAGGGGGTTATGACGCAGCTTTTGTGGGTAGTGGCGCAGGTTTGCCGGTATTTACTAATATACCGGGTGAGAACCTGAACGGCGTTTACTCTGCAAACGAATACCTGACCAGGACCAACTTGATGAAATCCTACCTCTTTCCCGAGTATGATACCCCCATCGCAAAGGCCAAAAATGTGGCAGTATTCGGCGGCGGCAATACGGCAATGGATGCTGTCAGGACAGCCAAGAGATTTGGCACGGAACATGCATACCTGATTTACAGGAGATCATGGGACGAAATGCCGGCCCGGCTTGAAGAAAGGCACCATGCAAAAGAGGAAGGAATAGAGTTTATGTTTTTGACAGCTCCCACGAAATTTATCGGCGACGAGAATGGATGGGTCAAGGGTGTGGAGTGTATAAAAATGGAGCTCGGAGAGCCGGACGCATCCGGCAGGCGAAGGCCGGTGCCGGTCAAAGGATCCGAGTTTGTCGTTGATATTGAGCTTGCGGTCATAGCCGTCGGCAACGGATCCAATCCTCTGATACCACTCACGACGCCCGATATTCAAACCAACAAATGGGGCAACATCATCGTGAAGGAGAAAACAACAACGACAACAAAGACAGGCGTTTTTGCGGGCGGTGATATTGTACGGGGCGGTGCCACCGTAATCCTTGCAATGGGAGACGGTAAGCAGGCAGCACAGGAAATTGATGCTTATTTAAAATCGAAATAAGGGAGGTGAAGACAATGAAACTCAAGACAATGATTTTCGCTCTGGTAGCAACTGCGCTTTTTGTAAGCTCGGCCTTAGCCGTTCCACCTGGTAAAACGATCACGTTCAAAAGCACCTTTGGCAATGTAACCTTTAGTGGAGAAACACACGCCAAAGCAGGTCTGAAATGCACTGACTGTCATACGAAGATATTCCAGATGAAGCAAGGTGCTGACCATATAACAATGCAGGCCATCAACTAGGGCAAGTATTGTGGTGTGTGCCATAAGAAAGGTGGCAAAGCGTTCGCTCCGCAGGGTAACTGCACGAAGTGCCACAAGAAATGAACAACTGAACGCGCTGACGTAGAAGGGGATTCTGTTCAAGAATCCCCTTAATTTTATTGAAGAACCGCGCTGTAAACAGCATGGTCAAGGCGAACACCCGTTCAAAAAAAGGGCCGTTTACCCTTCTGCTATATCCCAGACAGTTCCCGCAGGTGTATCCATGATGGCTATTCCGCGGCTGAGCAAGTCTGTGCGTATGCTGTCTGCTTCCTGAAACCGTTTTTCCTTCCTCAGGGATGTCCTCCGGGAAAGCTTCTGATCGATCTCAGCCGCCGTTATGCCGAGACCTGCAAGTCTTTTGTCTTTTCTTGAAGCTAAAAAACCAACCGGGTCGTAATCGAAGACGCCCAGAACGTCGGACGCGGCCTTCAGAAAGCTCCGGAGATGCTTTCCCGGCCCGTCGTCAGGATTGAGGAATGCAGTGCCGAGCACGGTATTGACAAGGTGCAAGGTGTCGAAGAGACTCGACAGCGCACCCGCTGTGTTGAAATCGTCATCCATTGATTCATAAAACGCCTTTTCATACCCGGCTATCGTATCTGTCAACCTGTCGAGTTTATCCTTTGCCAGCACGGGTTTCCCGGGCAGGGGAGATTGGTGTAGCAGGCGCAGGCTTGCGTAGCCCCTGTACAGGGCCTTTTCAGCCTCTTTCAGTGATTGATCCGAAAAATCGATAGGACTCCTGTAATGGTGCATCAGCACAAACAACCGCAACGCCTGAGGCTCGTACCGGTTCAGGATTTCCCGGATGGTAAAGAAGTTTCCGAGCGATTTCGACATCTTCTCTTTATTGATCTGCACAAACCCGTTGTGAACCCAGTACTTCACGAACGGCACGTTCGTCAGCCCTTCTGTCTGTGCAATTTCATTCTCATGATGGGGAAAGATCAGGTCCATCCCGCCCCCATGCAGGTCAAAGCTCTGCCCCAGATAGTATGTGCTCATTGCAGAGCATTCGATATGCCAGCCGGGCCTGCCCTTCCCCCACGGGCTGTCCCAGGACGGTTCGCCCGGTTTACTCTTCTTCCAGAGGGCGAAATCGAGCGGGTCCCGTTTGGCTTCGCCGGGCTCGACCCGGGCCCCCGCCTCGAGCTCCTCTATATTTTTGCCCGAGAGCTTGCCGTACGCACCGAAGCTTCTTACCGCGTAATACACATCGCCGTTGGATTCATACGCATGCCCCTTCTCGATAAGCCCCTGGACGAGGTTGACAATGTCGGGAATATGCATGGTTGCCCGGGGTTCATGCGTGGGCTTTTTCAAGCCGAGCATATCCATATCCCGGTAGTATTCTTCGATGTATTTTTCGGAAACCTGGCGTGTTGTCAATCCTTCCTTATTGGCCCGGTTGATGATCTTATCGTCTATGTCTGTAAAATTTTTGACGTAGTCTACCGCATACCCCTTTGCCTGCAGGTAACGGTAGATCGTGTCGAATACAATAGCTGACCGGGCATGGCCTATATGGCAGAGATCGTAGACCGTGACTCCGCACACATACATACCGACACGATCCGGGTGCAGTGGCTTGAACTCTTCCTTGGTTTGCTGGAGGGTGTTGTAGATTCTCAGCGTCATACTATTGATTCATAAGAACCACGGCATAGGCAGCAATGGCCTCTCCCTTACCGACGGCATCGAGGCCTTCGTTCGTTTTTGCTTTCACGCCGATAGACGATGAATGCAGTCCGGTCATACCAGCTATGGATTCGATGATCTGTGCATAGTAGTGGGAAAGCTTCGGCTGCTGGGCAATGACGACGCTGTCTATATTGATCAGCCGATAGCCCTCGTCTGCTGCGATGGACAACGCCTTTCTGAGAATAACCGGGCTTGCCATGTCTTTGTACCGGTCATCGTCCGGCGGAAAATAGACGCCGATATCGCCATGGGCAAGCGCACCGAGGACAGCATCGCTGATAGCGTGCAGGAGCACATCCGCATCCGAATGGCCGAGGAGTCCCTTTTCATACGGTATGGCGACACCCCCTATCACAAGCCGGCGCCCTTCGACGAGCCTGTGGATGTCATACCCGATACCTATCCTGTTCATGGCATACCTGCTATCATGTTTGCGAGTACAAGGTCTTCCTCCAGGGTTATTTTGATATTCAGGATACTTCCGGGAACCGTTTTCACCTTCACTCCTGTCACTTCTACTAAACCGGATTCATCGGTGATGTCAATGGGATGCTCGTCGTACCGCCGGTATGCTTCGGCAAGGGTACGGTATCTGAACACCTGCGGTGTTTGTGCAAGCCACAGCCCGTGCCTGTTAATATTTCTGACTATAATGCCGTCCTTGTCCGTGAATTTGACGGTGTCCGTTACAGGAAGTGCACTGATCGCTGCACCATACTGTATGCCGGCAGCCAGCACACGCTGGACGATATCCCCCGTAATAAACGGCCGGACTCCATCGTGGATGAGTACATAATCTGCTGCTGTGATGGCGCTAAATGCGTTGCGCACCGATTGAGTCCGTTCCTCGCCGCCCCGCACGACATCGACGACTTTTTTTATACCGAACTCCCGGACCAGTACACGGATGGTATCGATGTCCGGAGCCTGTGCTGCGATAATGATCTCGCCGATATCCTGAGCATCATCCAGAACCTCAAGGCTATACACGAGAAGGGGCTTACCGTTTATCGCGATGAACTGTTTTGGAACTGTCGTCCCCAGCCTCGTTCCCCTGCCCGCAGCAGGAACCAGCGCTGTCACCCGCACCTTATTGATGCTGGGCACTCCCGTTTTCTTCTTTGGGGCGTGCGAAGATCATCCTGCCTGCTGTCGTCTGGAGGACGCTCGTTACAACAGTATCGATGGTTTTGCCGATCAACCTCTTGCCGTTGTCCACGACGACCATGGTGCCGTCATCGAGATAAGCAACCCCCTGGTTGGATTCCGAGCCCTCTTTGATCACCTTAAGCTTCATGAATTCGCCGGGAATGACCACGGGCTTCAGGGAATTGGAAAGCTGATTCAAATTGAGTACCGTAACCCCCTGCAGTTCTGCCACCTTATTCAGATTGAAATCATTGGTTATAACCTTTGCGTTCAATTTCTTGCCCAGGGCTACCAGTTTTGCATCCACACTTTTTATCTTCGGGAAGTCCTGATCCGTCACCCGTACCTCGATATCGGTCATCTTCTGCATGCGCTTCAAGATATCCAATCCTCTGCGTCCCCTGGTTCTTTTGAGCGGGTCTGCAGAATCTGCAATGTATTGAAGCTCCTGGAGCACGAACTGCGGAATCAAAAATACGCCCTCGATAAAGCCGGTCTCACAGACATCCGCTATCCTGCCGTCGATGATAACGGACGTATCGAGCAGTTTATAGCTTGCTGCCGTGTTTGCTGGTGTTGCGCTCGTTTTCAGCTCACTGACATCGAATTCCAGCCCTTTCTTCGCGCCGATGACAAGCCCGATATAGCCGAGCAGGAGATTCATGATAATGTAGATGGACAAACTTACCGATGGCTCATTGAGCAGATCCCGCAGGACACCATAGGTAAACAGGTTTGCTGCCATCAACCCGACGAGCAACCCCAGGGATCCGCCTATAATGGCCTTAATGTGCTGTTTTCGTAACAGCCGCTCAAATAAAATGGCCAGTAAAGCAAGGGCAACACCGAGTGCCGCTCCGGCTATAGCCAACCCTTGTTGTCCCAGCAGCTTCAGGAATATAACGTAACCGCTTAACCCTGAAAGGGCCAGGATCACCACTCTCAATAAAATAATTCCCATGATTTTTCATCCTTTCCATAACTATAAGATAGATCCTTTTTTTAAATAATAAAACCTATTTACCGAAAATACTGTTGATCTCCTTTTCCAGCATTTCCTTTTCCTTACCCGTTACGATAACCAGTTCTTTCAGGAGGAGATTCCTCGCTGTATCGAGAAGCTTTCGCTCTCCGAAGGAAAGTTCCTTCTGTGTTTTCAGTAAAAACAGGTCTTTTAAGACCTCCGCTATTTCAAATACAGAACCCGTCTTTATTTTTTCCGTGTATTCCCTGAACCTTCTGTTCCAGGTCTGGCTGTCAACCGTTATCCTTTTCTCCTTGAATATATCGAAGATCTTCGGTACCATGTCGTTCGATATCACCCGCCTGAGCCCCACTGCATTCGCGTTGTTCGTCGGTACCATGACCTTCATATTGTTTTCCAGTATATTCATCACGTAAAAGGTATACTTGTCACCTGCAACTTCTTTTATTTCTATCGCCACTATTTTTCCTACCCCATGGGCAGGATAAACAGCAATATCGCCCACCTTAAACATTACAAGCCTCCTTGCAAAACTCTTTACACTGTATACGAAAACTATAAAAAAGTCAATCTTCACACTACCCAAGGATCTTACGAAAAACAATTTTGGGAACATGTGACTCACTATTTAGCTTGCAATATGTTAATAAATATAATACATTTTTAGCAAGTATCAAGCGTTTTAAAAGGTGTACTCTATGAAAAAACTAGTATGCGCACTTGCGGCAATCATTGCAGTGATGACCTTCACCGGCAAAACGAGCGCAATGGGTATATTCCAAAGCGATGTGAGCTATATCCCTATGCCCTCAATAAATATAGGTTTTACCGTAACAGATAATCTTGGCGTCATGACCACTGTCGTGCATGGGAGTATTGACGGGAAGGACTATATCTCCGGATACGATGGTTTAATCCTCAATGTCATACCCCTGAAAAACATAACATCCATTGCATTTACAGCAACAACCCACACACCGCCCGCTCTGATGGAGAAACTCGACAACAACCCGCTCAAGGCGATTATTCATCTCAACAGTAACAAGTCACTGACCATCCTCGTCGACGGCTCCCTGATCTGCTTCGGTAAAACACCGTACGGTTTTGTCCGGATAAAACTTGGTATGATTGACCGGATAGACAGCGTAAAACTGATTCCGGCAGAAAAGGCGCATTGATCTTTACCGGCCGGCCGGCCGGTCGGTACTCGCTGCTTTAAGATTCGCTTGAAAAATAACGATCCTTAACTTAAACTTGTATGTGAAAGAAGGCTCACGTATGACAGAAGACATTACGGAAAAACAACCGGGAACACAACAAAACCATAACGGTGATACCCCGCACCCAGGCACCAGAAAGAAAAAAAGGCTGTGGATCCTGGCCGGGATTCTGCTCGTATTCATCGTGTTCCCGGTCTCGTGGTATTTTTATATTACGTCTGATATCCCCCAGATAAATACGATAACAGACTACAAACCCCCGGTTGTGACGGATATTTACGGCGATGACGGTTCGGTTATAGGGGAACTGTTCCTGCAGCGGCGTGTACCCATCGCCCTCGATCAGATGTCGAAATATGTACCCGAGGCCTTCCTCGCAGCCGAGGACGCGACGTTCTACCAGCATGGCGGTGTTGATTATGAAGCCATCGTTCGTGCTGCAATCAAGGACCTGCTGGCAGGACAGATCATTCAGGGAGGCAGCACCATAACACAACAACTGGTAAAAACACTGCTGTTGACACCGCAGAAAACCATTACCCGGAAGCTCAAGGAGTTCGTCCTGGCAACGCGGCTTGAACAGCACCTCTCCAAGAATGAAATACTCGACATCTATCTCAATCAGATCTATCTCGGGGACGGGACCTACGGCGTCGAGGCGGCAAGCGAGCAGTATTTCGGAAAAAAGGCGAAGGATCTCGACCTTGCAGAAGCAGCCATCCTCGGCGGTTTGCCGCGTGCTCCGAACATCTATTCCCCGGCGAATTCACCCCGGCTGGCAAAACTGCGTCAGAAGTACGTCCTCACCAGGATGGCGGACCAGGGATTCGTTTCAAAAACCGAGGCGGAGATCGCCTACAATCAGC
>JAJYYW010000359.1 GCA_021800575.1 bacterium | reverse complement strand
TATCAATCGCCAGCGTAGCCGACGGCTTGATAGCCTGAGCTCTTTTCGATAACATAAATTTCTCCTTTTTTGTTATTTCTTATTTATCCGTTATAGTGTTCAGTCTTTATTCCCATGACACTATATCCGTCTTTCTTTCCTTGAGCCTTTCATTGAATTTCTCAACGACCACATCGGGGACAAGGTCCCTGACAGAACCGCCGAGTGACAGTATCTCTTTTATTATACTCGAACTTAAAAAAGAATATTTGCCTTCTGTCATCATGAAGATCGTTTCCAGTTTACCGTTCATCTTTTTGTTTGCCAAAGACATCTGAAGCTCGAATTCGAAATCTGCAACCGTTCTCAGCCCTCTCAATACTATCTCCGCATTCTTCGACTTGACATAATCAACCAACAACCCTTTGAAAGGTTCGACCATGACCCTTTTCTCGCCTTTGAATATCTCTTTTATGATGCTCACGCGCTCTTCTATGGAAAAGAACGATTTCTTGCCCGATTGGTTGTACGAAATCGCGATGATAATCTTATCAAACAGATTCAGGCCTCTTTCCACGATATTGATGTGGCCATACGTTATGGGATCGAATGAACCAGGGTATACCGCTATTTTTGCCATATCAACGTCCCCTGATTATGCTCAGGTAGGTATCTCCGTACCGGTACGTTTTCCTTGTCATATCAGTCATTACCTCCTGTAGTCTCCCGTTAACAGCCCTGTCGTGCTCTATGCAGACAATCCATGGTTTTTCCAGGATCGTACGTCCGAGCAGGTCGTTCAGGACCCGGTCATACGCATCGACATCTTTGTACGGCGGATCGAAATATGCTATGGTAAACCTCAGCTTTTTCTTTTCCATC
Organism: bacterium; assembly: GCA_021800575.1. Classification (GTDB taxonomy): domain Bacteria; phylum JAMCPX01; class JAMCPX01; order JAMCPX01; family JAMCPX01; genus JAJYLM01. The sequence continues at coordinate 1,648 of JAJYYW010000359.1, read as the reverse complement.
TGCGCCATTGCCCTGTTTACGTCCATCACCATTACTTCATATAAAGTGCTGTCTATGAATGCAAGGTTTTTTGTCAAGAATGTCGCTGCGATCCTCGACCGCTCCACGAAGCAGGCCATCCGGGCTCCCCGGCTCAATGCCTCGATACCGATCGCACCACTGCCGGCGTACATATCGAGGAACGCAGCGTCCTGTATATCCTGCCCCACGATGTCAAAAAAAGCCTCGCGAATCTTTGCCAGCGTCGGCCTGGCCACGCCCTCGGGCGGACTTTTCAACTTCCTTCCTTTGTACGCTCCCCCTATAATATTCATGCCGGATCAAAGGGGGCGGGTTTCAAACCCGCCCCCGTCCTGTATCATGAGAACCATAATGAACGCTGGAGTACGGTCACTCCGCCGTCATCGCCACATAGATGTTTGCATTGCCGCGGCCTATCAGCAGCGAAACCATTTCGCCCTTCTTTACGGACGACAGGATCTTGGTGTAGTCCTCCACGGTATTGATGTCTTTCTGATTCACCTGCCTGATGATATCGCCCTTCTCAATACCTGCCATATCTGCGGAACTTCCCTCGGCCACGTTGGTTACCACCACACCCTTGTCCGACGGGAGATTGAATTCCCTCTGGACGTCCGGTGTAATGTTGCTCACGGTCATCCCGAGTTTTTTCTCGCTGACGTTCTCTTGTTTGGGTGCAACGGATGCAACCTCGGTCTTCAACGGGAGCTCGCCGACCGTCACCTTGATGGTTCTCTCCTTCCCCTGCCGCAGAATCACAACGTCCACCGTCGTACCGATAGGCGTGTTCGAAACGATCCATGGCAGATCGTCGGCGCTCTTGACCGTCCTGCCGTTGAATTTGATAATGACATCGCCCTGCTGCAGGTGCGCCTTATATGCCGGGCCGTCCTTGACGACCTTTGTTACGACCGCGCCCTTCTGATCTCTCTTGAGATGGAACGACTCCGCGAGATCCGGGGTAATGTTCTGGATATAAACGCCCAGCCACCCCCTGATCACCTTACCGTGCTCGATTAACTGGGGAATGATGGTTTTTGCGACATTGATGGGTATTGCAAACCCGATCCCCTGTCCGATGCTCGGGGCAATGATGGCCGTGCTGATACCGATCACCTCGCCGTTCAAATTGAACACAGGACCTCCGCTGTTGCCGCGGTTAATGGCGGCGTCCGTCTGGAGAAACTGGTCGTAATTGCTCTCGCTGAGCCTCCTGCCCTTGGCACTGATGATACCGGCCGTTACCGTGTGATCGAGACCGAACGGGTTCCCTATGACGACCACCCAGTCACCAACCTGGACTTTGGACGAATCCCCGAGATACGCCACATCAAGCGGCTTCTTCGGGGTCACCTTCAACAGCGCGAGATCGGTCTGGGGATCGGCACCGATGATCTTTGCCGTGTACTGATCGCCATTGTCTGTTATTACCCGGATATCGGTCATACCGGCTATGACGTGGTTGTTCGTGAGAATATAGCCGTCTTTGTTTATGATAAATCCGGAGCCGAGTGCGTGTTCTTTATATTCCTGGGGTGCTCCCTGAGGTCCCATAAATTGTTCAAAAAAATGCGGTCCGAAAAACTGTTTGAACTGTTCTCCCATCGGGCCCATTTGCTGCATCTGG
>JAJYYW010000012.1 GCA_021800575.1 bacterium | reverse complement strand
ATTGTGAATCTGTACTGTTCGCCAGGGATGGGTGCAGCCATCCCGGGGCACTACCGGGGGACGGAGTTTCCGTCTCCCGGTAGATTGCATGGTATGCCTATTTCAGGATCTCATTGATGGTCTGGATAAACGCCTCTTCGGGCTGTGCGCCCTGGAGGATTCGTCCGTTGATGACGAAGGTCGGCGTCGCATTGACCCCCACGTTGTTTCCCTCTTTGATGTCCCGCTCGACCATAGGCTTTGTCTGTTCCTTATCGAGGCAGGTGTCGAACCTTGCCATGTTCAGCTTGGTGTCCTTCGCGTACCCCTTGAGCTTGTCGCCGACGTTCTCCGGTGTGATGGAGCCTTGTTCCTGGAACAGGTGATCATAGAAATACCAGAACGCCGTATGGTTCTGCTCGTACGCACAATCGGCGCCGATCGCGGCCTTCATTGCCCAGGGGTGCATGGGCAGCGGGAAGCTCTTGTATACGAGCTTGATCTTGCCGGCGTACTTCAGGAGAAGGTCCTCCACCGTGCTGTACGCCCTGCCGCAGAAAGGACACTCGAAATCCGTAAATTCGACAATCGTGACCTTTGCGCCTTCTGCGCCCCGCACCGGTGAACCCTGCAGGGTTATCTTGCTCCATGTCTCTTTGAGCGGGTCCTCATTGAGATTGAAAACCTTGCCGAGGATAAGATACTTGCCGTTGTGTGATATAAAGATGTCCTGCGTCTGCTTCCGCTCGCCGATGGACACGTTCACAACGGATTTATCCAGCCCGGGCACCGCGGACGGCGTTATCGCGCCGATGTCGATTTTGACGTTCGCCGGTATATTGAACGCCTTGCGCATATACGTCGCAATCTTTTCTTTTAAACCCGCCTGGTTGGTCATTCCAAAAGCAGCAGCACTGCTCAATAATAGCACTGCTATTGCAATTGCTGCACGTTTCAACTTCATAACCTCTCCTTTTTTCGTAAAGTACACTGGTATGTAGCAAAATTTGCCCTGATAAGCAAGCGGATGTGTTCGCACGTACGTTCGGCACCTGCCGGAAATACCGGCACCGGGCGAAAAAAAAGGGCGGCTTGCGCCGCCCTGTGCAAAGACATCGTTCAAAATCAATATATCGAACAATCCTGGGTCGCTGTGCCGCCGTTCTCGCTGACCATGGCACACCCGCATGACTGTCCGTCGAACGTGAACACGAAGGTGTTGTTCGCTGTTACCGTGAGCGTACCGGCCGACGGATACCCGGAACACACGCCCGGGTCGAAAACGATGTTCGCGTACGCGACGCTCACCTTGCCGGAGTAATACGACGTTCCCGAAGATGTCGTCACACCGTAGGTGCCGCCGCCGTTTACGGTAATTGCCGTGACCGGGGATCCGGATGTCGTCATGGTGATCGTACCGATGCCGTAGGTACCGAACTTTGCACCGCCGGAACTTATTTCTGTCCCGTCTTTGAACGCATACACGAGCTGGTTTGGCGTGCCGGTAAAGGTGTCGTCAATGTCTATCCAGCCGGTCACAGAACCGCTCCCGTTCGGGCTGGTGATCGTTGCGCTGATGTTCGCCTTACCCTTCTCCGCGTAGGTAACACTCGTTGCACCGGCGACGATACCCGCGGCTGTTATCGTTTCGCTTCCGTTCAGGCTGATGGCTATGGTCCCCGAAGTTGGATCGCTCTCATTAAACGATATATTCTCCGTCTCCGTGATATTCACGCTCCCAAGAGTGGTATCATATGTGCCGGTCACGCTGATGGTTCCATTGATGGTCAGGGTCGTGGTCGACATCGTGCACGAAACGTTGTTCCAGGTGGCTGTGACGTTGACAGTGCCCGAACCCCCGGTCGATGAATAGGACGTCGGCAGGCAGGAACCGGATGTTGCGGCCTGTTTGAAGATCGCCAGACCATTGACCACGTTCCCCTTCATGGACTGGGGCTTTACAATGACATTCTTGCTCCCGAGGTTATTAACCATGTACGACAGGGTGGGAATAGAAGGGCTTCCGACATTGGACACCGTACTCGATGTTATGGACGATACATCACTCGGCGGCTGAACATTTGCACCGTCGATTGCCTGACTTGCTGCGCTCCCGACGTTTGAAACGGTCAGGTTTGCCGGCGGCAGGGCATTCAGCCCTGACGAAACCTGGCTGCCTGATGATGAGCCTGACGAACTCCCGCATCCACTACCTGCCGTGGCTAAACCTATAGCCAGCAGTACTACAACTAAGATTTTAAGGTTCTTCATAAGACTTCCTCCTTTTTTTTATACCTCCCACACACCCCGGCTGTTGTCAATGATCAAGATCACAGATAGTTTAAGCCGTTGTTTTCCCTCTACTTCTGCAGGATTCCGGTCTGCTGCGGAGAACGTCGTTTTTCTGTAAAGCTTGCATTTCACGCATATTTTTATCATAGTAGGCACAGGAGCATATTGAGGTATGACAGAGCTGCGCGAACTCATTGGAAAAAATGTCGAGGTCATTGCCAACGGCATCGTGTACAAGGGCACCCTGAAGGACGTGTCCGAGAACGCGGTGAGCCTGCTTACAGCATCGGGCTGGCTGGAGATAGCGATGTCTTCCATCAACAGGATCAGTGATGCGGCAGCCCCGGGATTCGAACCAAAATATGTTGACCCGTCTTTCTATAAGGATACATAATAACCGGTACGAGATACCCCTGCCGGGTGTTTTCAGCACGGGAGCTGCACGGCGGGCGAGTTCAATTAAAGGAGGATACGAAGGAATATGAAGATACTGTCCGGTGCAGGTGATTACAAAAAGGCCGATGCCGAGCTCATGGTGTACGGTTATTTCAAGAACGATACAAACGCGTTGCTGGACGCGCTGGACCAGGAAACTGCAAAAGCCATAAAACCAAGGCTGCAGGAGACGAAAAACGGCCTGCGTTTCCTCGACAGTCGTGGTACCTGGCATGCTTTCGTGAAAATCGACGATACCCGGGAGACGCCGGTGGAATCGTTCAGGCGGTTCGGCGCCGCCCTGGTCAGGGAAGCAGGGGCAGTATCGGTCAGGACCGTCGCGGCAATCCTGCCCGCGGCAGAACATGTCCGGGCTGATGAAGCAGCCGGGGCAGTAACAGAGGGCGTTGTCCTCGGTGTGTATTCGTACGATGAACTAAAAACATCGGAAAAAAAGGACACGCCGGCCGTGAACGCGGTGTTCCTGTACACGTACGGTGAAGGCAAGGTTGCACAGAAGGTCCTCGATCGGACCGTACTGGTCGCGGAAGCAGCCAACGAAGCCCGCAGGCTCGCGGATGCACCGAGCAACCTGATGACCCCCACCATATTTACAAAGGTCGTTACACAGAAGGCAAAAAAGGAAGGGATCAGGGTGCGGGTGCTCGAAAAGGCCGTGCTTGAAAAGGCCGGATGGGGCGCTTTTCTGGGTGTTGCTCGGGGCAGCTTTGAACCGCCAAAGGTCGTTGTCCTCGAATACCGGGGCGGCAGCAACAGCAAGACGCACGTCATTGTCGGCAAGGGCATCACCTTTGACAGCGGCGGCATATCCATAAAACCGAGCAGCGGTATGGAAGAAATGAAGTTCGATATGGCGGGTGCGGCAGCAGTCGCTATGACCGTTATCCTTGCCGCGCGGCTCCGCATGAACATCAACCTCGCGGCGGTCATTCCCTTGACCGAGAACATGCCCGGCGGCAGGGCACAGAAACCCGGCGACGTCGTAAAAACGCTCTCCGGCAAAACGGTCGAGATCATATCCACGGATGCAGAGGGCAGGCTGATACTTGCGGATGCACTCGCGTACGCGGTGAAGACCTTCAAACCGGAGACCCTCGTCGACCTTGCGACCCTGACCGGTGCCTGCGTGGTGGCACTCGGCAGCGAGGCGAGCGGCATCATGGGCACGGACGACGAGCTGGTCGACCGGCTGATCCAGGCGGGCGAGCAGAGCGGCGACCGGCTGTGGAAGCTGCCCTTGTGGGACGATTACAAGGACCTGCTCAAGAGCGATGTGGCAGACATCAGGAACTCAGGCTCGCGCTGGGCAGGCACAATCCAGGGCGGCATCTTTCTGAAGGAATTCGTCGGCAACGCCCGGTGGGCCCACGTCGACATCGCGGGCACCGCGTACCTGGAGAAACCCAAGGCATACTTCAAAAAGGGCGCAACCGGCGCCGGTGTTCGGTTCCTCATCAAGTTTTTCGAAACCCTGTAGACCAGAACCATGGAAGGACCGGGGTTTATCCAGGTATACACCGGTAATGGCAAGGGTAAGACCACCGCATCCCTGGGTATGGCCTTGCGCGCCGCGGGGCACGGTTATAAGACCATCATGATCCAGTTCATGAAGGGAAAGATCGACTATGGCGAGTTGAAGGCCCGGAAGATGCTCGAACCCTATCTTGAGATCGTACAGGCAGGCGGCCCACATTTCATCAAGAAAGGCAGCCCGTCTGCCGACGATATCCGGATGGCAAACCAGGGACTCGAACGGGCACGCGAGGCGTTTGCGGGAGCGGCGTACGACATCGTGATCCTCGACGAGCTCAACGTTGCCATCGACTTCGGACTCATCCCGGTCGGGCGGGCCGTTGAACTCATCCGGCAAAAACCGGGTAACGTCGAGCTGATCATCACCGGCAGGTATGCGCCCCGGGAAATTCTGGACCTGGCGGACCTGGTTACAGAGATGAAAGAGATAAAGCATTACTATCAAAAAGGAGTGCAGGCGCGCGATGGTATCGAAAAATAAAAAAGACGGCAAGCAGCGGTTTTCCGGGACGAGGCTGCCGAGGTTTTCCACGCTCTCGGACACCGAGCTTGATCCTGTGTATACGCCCAGTGACCTCCCGGGCTTCGACTACGATGAACGGCTCGGCATGCCGGGCGTGTACCCGTTCACCCGCGGCGTGTACGATACCATGTACCGTGGCAGGCTGTGGACCATGCGGCAGTTCTCGGGTTTCGGCACGGCAGAGGAGACGAACCAGCGGTTCAAGTACCTGCTGGCGCACGGGCAGACAGGACTGTCCGTTGCTTTTCACATGCCGACGATCATGGGGTATGATTCGGACCACCCGCGATCTGCGGGCGAGGTGGGCAAGTGCGGCGTTGCCATCGACACCCTGCGGGACATGGAAATGTTGTTCCAGGACATTCCGCTGGACAAGATTACGACCTCTATGACGATCAACGCGCCTGCCATCGTCCTGCTCGCGATGTACATCGCGGTTGCCGAGAAACAAGGGGTAAGCCCGCGCGTAATCAGCGGCACCATCCAGAACGACATCCTCAAGGAATACATCGCCCAGAAGTCGTGGATATATCCGCCGCAGCCCTCTTTGCGCATCATCACGGACATCTTCGAATACTGCACGAAAAACGTCCCGCGGTGGAACACGATCAGCATCAGCGGCTACCATATCCGGGAAGCCGGTGCAACCGCTGCACAGGAGCTCGCGTTCACGCTTGCGGACGGCATCTCCTATGTCCAGGCCGGTAACGATCGGGGCCTCGACGTCGACGATTTCGCGCCCCGGCTCTCCTTCTTCTTCGACGCGCACAACGACTTCTTCGAAGAGATTGCGAAGTTTCGGGCAGCGCGGCGGATGTGGGCGCGGATCATGAAGGAGCGGTTCCATGCTCAGAAAGAGGAATCCCTGCGCCTGCGGTTCCACACGCAGACCGCCGGGTGCAGCCTCGTCGCGCAGCAGCCCATGAACAACATCGTCCGCGTCGCTCTCCAGGCGCTTGCCTCGGTACTCGGCGGTACCCAGTCCCTGCACACCAACTCCATGGACGAGACCCTTGCGCTGCCGACCGAGCAGGCGGTCACCGTCGCGCTCAGGACCCAGCAGATCATCGCCGAGGAAAGCGGCGTCGCAAATGTCATCGATCCGCTCGGCGGGTCGTACTTCGTCGAGCGGTTCACCGACATGATGGAGCAGGAGGCACAGAACTACATTGATAAGATCGACCGGATGGGTGGTATCGTCCCCGCGATCGAACGGGGCTACCCCCAAATGGAGATAGCGGATGCTGCCTACCGGTACCAGAAACAGATCGAAAGCCGGCAGAAAGTTGTGGTCGGCGTCAATAAGTACACCATGGAAGAACAGGACTCCATCCCCACGCTGACAATCCGTCCCGAGGTCGAGCGCAGCCAAATTCAGCGGACACAGAACATCAAGGTTACGCGGGACACCGGTAAAGTCCAGGCTTCGCTGGACAAGCTCAAGGCCGCAGCACAGGGCAGAGATAACCTGATGCCGGTGGTGCTGGACGCCGTCAGAGCATACGCGTCCATTGGTGAGATCATGGATGTCATGCGTGAGGTGTTCGGCGAGTACAGGGACCCGGCGCTGTTTTAGGCGTTCGGATCAGATATTGTAGGACTTGCTGTCGTAGACGGAGATCTTGTTTTTCCCGGTGTTCTTGGAGATGTAGAGCGCCTCGTCCGCTGATTTCAAAAAGTCGCTGACGCTATTGATGTTGACCTCGGGCAGGTACGCGATACCAATGGAGCAGGAAACACTCCGGATCTTGGTACACACATCGGTCACCCCATACTCCCGTATCTTGTTCAGATAGCGCCGGGCAACGGACAGCGCTCCCGCCTTGTCCGTCTCCGGCAGCATGGTGATGAACTCGTCCCCGCCATAGCGTGCACACACATCCATTTTCCGCAGACCGCCGTTGAGTATCCCCGCGATACTGCTCAGAACACGGTCACCGGCAGGATGTCCGCAGCGATCGTTGATGGACTTGAAATGGTCCATATCGATCATGAGCAGGGACATGGTCCTGTTATACCGTTTCAGCCGCTCGAATTCCTTCTCGAGTGCCCCGAGGAAATACCGCCGGTTGTACAACCCGGTGAGCGGGTCGATGTTCGAAAGGGCCTCGAGGACCTGGAGCTTTTTCTGTGCAGACACGAGCTGATCCTGCAGGATCTTTATCTTCAGGTTGGACTTCACGCTCGATACGAGCTCGATCGGCGTAAACGGTTTTCGCACATAATCCTGGGCGCCCTCTTCGAGAATGTGAAACTTGTTGTTCAGTCCTTTTTTGTCCGCGACCACGAGCACGGGTATGGAAGCGAGGTCCTGGTGGGCTCGCTTCATCTTGAGGAATTTGAACCCGTCGGACGCGGGCATCATGAGATCGCAGATAACGATGTCCGGTTTGATGGATACCATCTCTTTGAATCCGGTCGTACCGTCGCTTGCCTCGTAGAACATGTCGAAAAGACCGGCATCAGAAAGCACGGTTTTGATCTGCTTCCTGGTTGATGCAGAATCATCAATGATAAGTATGCTTCTCCGCATTGTGATTAATTTTCTCAAAAACAAACGATCGTGTCAAGTATTTTGCATTATCAAAGAATCCCTCCGCGACGGCACCTTGTCTAAAAATCAACATCCGCCATTGTGCGTTTCCGATACGGCAGTCGGTACCGCCGTATCGAAAACACAAGGGAGGGAAAAAACCGCTTACCCAACTCGCGCCGGTGTGTTTACGGCATCTATTTGATGAGGCCTCTCAGCTCCCCGTCAGGATGTTGTGCCGTGTGCACGATAACGTACATATCGCCGGATTTGATCCCATCAACCAGTGCTTTCAGCGGCTTGCCCTGCAGCGGTCCGATAAGCGCTTTCTCCGTAATCCTGCCACGTGCGAGTATCCCGCTAAACCTACCGTGCTTTTCCATTTGCATCATGCCGTTTTTGGGATAGAGCTGAACGACCGGAAGACCGATCTTGTCCACGGACCCCATGTGAATATGCGCCATGGTCACATCATCGATATTGCGTACCCGCAACCGGTAGAAAAGCTCCTTGCCGTCCTTGCTCAGCCAGAACACTGCAAGGCCTGTTGCCTTTGTTGCGACCGCCTTGGGCAGCATATCTTTTCCGGAGAGGTGTGCCGCAAACCGTATTGATTCTGCACGTGCCGGAGAGGCAAGTGCAAATCCCGCAACCGCCAGTACTATGAATAGACCGGCTATCGTACCTGTCCTATGCTTCATAACCGTACCTCCTTGTTCTTCATTGTGCCCCGCGCCACGGGCCACGTTAAAAAACCGCACCTCTGATGAGATACTACACCGGGGTATCTATAATGAGATTATAGTATGCATCGAAACGCCCGGTATCAAGGAATGACCGTTTCGGCCTGAATGCTGTCTGCTGCCTACGACGAGTACCTGTCCTTGTACGGCTTCATGATGAATCTATAGAAGAGTTTGTCCAGGATGCCGGGCACCATATAGTTAAGCGGACGGATCGACTTCATTGCCACGATCTCCCGTTTTTCTTTTTCTATGCCGGCCGTGATCATTCGTGCCACCTTTTCCGGTTTCAGGGTCATTGCACGCCGGAACTTCTTCTGCGCTTCGAAGTCTATCCCGCGCTCACGCGCCGCGTTCTTCGCAAAGTCCGTGTCCACCTCCGGAGGACAGAAATTCAGGACCTTGATCCCATAGCCCATGGCCTCCACCCGCAGGGCGTCGGATATCGCGTCCACCATGCTCTTCGAGCCGGAGTACGCGCCGAGCATGGGTATGGCGCGCTTGCCTGCCACGGACGAGATATTGACGACCATGCCTTTTGTTTTCTTGAGGTATGGCAAGGCATGCTGGATCATGTTTATAACGCCGTAGACATTGGTCTTCATCATGGCGTCGAAGGCCTTCATGTCCATGTGCTCAATGGAGCCGTGGTACGCCGAGCCGGCATTGTTGATAAGGACATCGAGCCTTTTGAAATGGCTTACCGTGTCTTTGACGGCCTTCTCTGCACTCTTTTCGTCACCCACGTCCCCGGCGACCACGAGGGCGCTGTCATCCAGTTCTGCCCTGAGCCTGTTGAGGTTTTGCACGTTGCGCGACATCAGGGCGAGCCGGGCGCCCTTGCCTGCGAGCAGACGGGCGAGCGCGCTCCCGATACCGCCGGCTGCGCCCGTTAAAAGTATCACTTTGTCTTTTACGTCCATATCCGCCTCCGTTTTGATCCGCTTGTACAAGATCTAATTGCCCACACATGGTAAGTCAATGGCAGAGCCGTTGAAAATAGAAAAAAGGGAAACCCTGAACTGGCAAGTCTGGAGCTTATTCTGCATACCTTCGGACTGAACCTCTCCGTACAGCCTGAAAAGCGTCATTTCAGAAGCACTGGGATCTGATCCCTGGTTTTCTTTAAATCGTCGGAAATATTGCAAGCCGTTTGTAAGCCCTGCTGCCTCAAAAACCATGACTCCATCGCGAAATAACAAATGAAAAGCGCGTGAACAGACTTCCATAAAGTAGGGGCAGGTTTTACACCTGCACGTTGTCTTGTTTCTCTATGGAACAATAGCATCTATGTCACATGTCAAAAGACTGTTGAATAAGCCTCTTTGCGTCATTGCGAGGAGCGATTTTGTAACGAAGCAATCCATCATGCGCTGTTTTTATGAAAACGAGATTGCTTCACTTCGTTCGCAATGACAATAACTCTTTTTTTCAACAACTTATATAAATCAGACACCGGTATCTCCAGTAAACTACAACTCCCGATGTTTCTTAAATTCCCCTCTATCAAGAGGGTCGCAGGGGTGTGTCAGAAAAACGAATTGTAATGTAGTCGTGAATGAATCGTCATTTATGTTGATCTTCAATGCAGCGATGAAGTCTCTGTCACATGTCAGGATCACGCACCATTACTGCATTAAAATTCCCCCTATATAAATTACCGTTCATAAACTTCTTTATTGTGCCATTCCAGATATTTTTTGGAAGGTTGATCCAGAGGATCGGAAGGTAGGTTGGTAAGTTTTTTTCCATGGAGCGCGTAGTAGTCGTGACCATTCTCGTATTCTTCTTTTATATATTTGCTCACTTCTACGCGAAGATCCGTATTGATCGTCATGTAACCCGCATCAAACAATTTATGCAGATCCGACCGAAGTAAGATGCCGTTATTGATACAATGAGGTCCGGAAGATGCATAAGGTTTTATGTGCGCTGATTCCAGGGCCGGGAGGGTCCGCTCTCCGGTAATCGCACAGCGCCTGTTATATGCGTCAATTACGACGACCCTGAAGGCGCCCTGTCCCAGACGTGGCCGTGTCAGGTATTCGCCACCGTATCTTGGTTCTTTAACCTCTACTTGTAAAATATTGTTGTCCTGTACAGGGTTGATCCCTTTTATACGCTCATCGACCTTTTCCCATAATGAGCTGCCTATGGGATCTTCGGTATCATACGTTTTACCTCTGACTATATTTGCGCTCCAATTCTCCGGTACGGGAATCCAGTCTTCTTTTTTAAAGAAGAACGGATTTGTCAGGACAATACAACCGATGAATGGATCGGGAACAAAATGTCTGCTGGTGTTTTGCTGATAATGCAAGATCCTTTCCCTGAAACTCTGGAAATCTCCTGCACCGTTTTTCTCTTGAAAAGTCTCCCAGGCTATAGACAGGGGCAATTGTGAATATTTAACAAACAACCCACCACCAACGATAAAATTAAGGGGACTATGCAGTTTGAAAAGGAAGGATTCCCAGGGTTGGATTGCTCTGAAACCTGTGTCGCCGCTCGGCTGCCAGAAATTAACTTCGTCTATGGACGGCTTTGAAGCCAGAAAATCGAACCAGGATTTATCGGTAACACCGACCCAAAACTTCATTTATACCCCTCGGATAAATAGAATTTAACTATATGTTGTTACTATGGAGATTAAGTTTATACTTACTACTTTCTTAGGGAAAGAACAAGATGAAGCAATAAAGGGAATCTTTCAATCTCGCTATATACGGCTCGAGAGCGTGGTCTAATCCGTCTGTCCAGTGAGACAGGTCTGCCGAAGCCCGCTTTGAACCGTTTCCTAAATAATATTCAAATCTGTTCATGAACCTTATCCTGTTGGAGATCGTTACAGGTGCCATGGTGTTTTCGTCACTGAATTCGTCACCGTCGGTCGTTTCTGTCAGGACATGATACCTTGGATTTTCTGCGCAGAAGTCCTTTAGTTCGTTGAGGCGGGAAAGGTCGAAGCTGCCGTTGGCGTTGTCCGGGTAGATGCCGACTCTGTCCCAGTCGGTGCCTTCTATGAGCATGCCGGTGTATTGCACGAAGGTGTCGAAGTCTTCTATGTAACGTAGGTTCATCATTCCCCCTTTCGAGTATAATAGAAACAGTGTCGATTTACATTTCTAAAACTGGATTCCCGCTTCCGCGGGAATGACAAACAAAAAATCATAACGCCCTTCAGACCCCCTTACCTTAAGAGGGAAAATATAATGTACTGAAATTTCATAACGCCCCCTGGCCCCTCTTATCTTAAGAGGGGGATTTCAGATAAATCCTATCCTGCGGTGCTTGGGTTCGGGCTGAGTGGTAAGCTCTTTGATAGCAATGACGAGTGATCGTATTGCTTCATCATGCGATCCCACTTTTCGTTCAAGCTCAGCCAGTTTATAGGCAAGTTCCTTGTGAGTGATATAATACTCCCGCAATCTTACAAAAGCTCGCATAATCTGGATATTGACTTGAATGGCTTTTTTACTGCTTAGAACTGTAGACAGCATGGCTATACCATTTTCTGTAAAAGCCAAAACGCTTTTGGAAAATTTCAGCGTGTTGACGTTTTCAGAGGATATCACAATTTGTGATATCCTTAGTATCT
>JAJYYW010000358.1:2170-2512 GCA_021800575.1 bacterium | reverse complement strand
CGCTCGTCGGCTTTAACCGGGTGGGCGAAGCAAGTCTCGAGGGTGCAATGAAGTACCTCGTTCTCGGTGCGTTTGCGACAGCATTCCTGCTGTACGGCATTGCGCTCGTGTACAGCGTCCTGGGAACAACGAACCTCTATACTATTGCAAAAATACTCTCTGCTTCAGGAAATTATACAAGTAATCTGGTCATGATGGCGGGCGTTGCCTTCATACTCATCGGCTTCTCGTTCAAAGTTGCCCTGGTCCCATTCCATGCATGGACCCCGGACGCATACCAGGGTGCGCCGGCCCCTATCACGGGATTCATGGCAGCAGCCGTCAAGGCGGCAAGCTTTGCGG
>JAJYYW010000358.1:0-2160 GCA_021800575.1 bacterium | reverse complement strand
CAGAGGTACTCTGGTGGTTGAGCGCGGCAACCATGTTTATCGGCAATATCATCGCTGTTCTGCAGAAGAACGTGAAGCGCATGCTCGCGTATTCGAGTATAGCGCACGCAGGGTATGTGGTGGTTGGTATCGTATCGGGCACGGCATACGGCATGTCATCCGCCCTGTTTTACCTGCTCTCTTACACCTTTACGATCACCGGGTCGTTTGCGGTCATCACGTACCTCGAGAAGCGTGATGGAACGGGCGGCGAGTTATCCGATTTCAGCGGCCTTGCAAAAAACCATCCCTTTCTGAGCATCGTCATGGCAATATTCATGTTGTCCCTGGCGGGGATACCGCCGACAGCAGGATTTATGGCGAAGTTCTATGTGTTCAGTGCGGCAATCAAGAGCGGTTATGTCGGACTTGCAATCTTCGGCATTCTGACCAGTGTCATTTCTTTGTACTACTACCTCCGTATTGTGTATGCCATGTACTTCGAAGAGCCCGTCGAGCAGGCTTCTGCGCCGGTTCCCGCAGGTATATCGGTCGGCGTGCTCATAGCATTATGGGGTGTTGTTCAGCTGGGAATTTTACCGTCCAACATTATGAACCTGGCGATGCAGTCCATACAATCGCTGATCCATTAGCATGTCCGGCGGCCAGTACGATGGAGGCACGTGAGGGAAGGGTGCTTTCCCTGATGGCCGTCTCTTCATCTTGACAAAACAAAACACCTGTATACACTTTATGATGTGCCGGAGTGGCGGAATTGGTAGACGCGCCAGATTCAGGGTCTGGTGGCCGCAAGGCTGTCAGGGTTCGAGTCCCTGCTTCGGCATTCCTTTTCATGGTATTCGCCTCAAAATAAATTCAAAAAAAAGCCGTACCGAGGCACCGCAATGCTGTCTAAAACTTGGATATATAGTATAAATTCAAAATATGGTCAAACTGGAAAAATCGTAATAGTGTACAGAATGCATTAGTTTCCATAACGGTTCTCATGCGAAGATTCCGGGAGGCTTAGCGTACGATATTTTCCGAATTCTGCGAAGGCCCCGATCAAAGATTACGGAACGAATTTTATGATAGACAGGTTTTGTATTTTATTGAAGTGCTTATAGTTGGCGGTTGCGAGCGGTATAGCGTTCGCCAATGCGGTCGCAGCTATCAGGGCGTCTATTGCCCTCAGTCCGTCTGAAAATGCATGCCTTTCGAGTAAAAGAATAGCTCTTTCCGATACTTTTCCGTCAGGATGACAGACTTCAAATATATTGGATTTGATAAAATCTTTTATGGCTTTAAGCTCTTGTTTCGTCCGGCAGCCCTGCACGAGCTCCATGACGCACAGCGAACTGACAGCCCTGTCTTCATACGCGAAACGAGTTATAAAATCCTGAGCAGGTCTGTTCCCTCTGAAGTACCATATAAGGACATCGGTATCGAAGATTATCTGTGGAATCTTTCTTTCCTCCCGTCATCAAGCCATTTCTGCACGTCGGTCATATCTTTTCTTTTTTTCCATATGCCGAATCCTATAGGCTCAAAGAGCTTCTTTATTTTTTTAAAGGGCTTGATAATGGCAATGGATTTTCCCCTCATGGTAATAACCACCTCATCTCCCCTTCTAACATTTTCAAGGATTGAGGATGCCCTGACTCGAAGTTCTTTAGCGGTCGCCGTTTTCATCGTGCCTCCCATAGTATACATTTCAAAATATATACTTTCGCATACCGTCTGTCAATATTTTGAGAATAAAATCTTCCAAATAAATTTATCCAGTACGTGGGCATCCATGAACATGGCTGGCCTTTGTGCCCGTTCGTTCTATACCGTGCAAGATGCTATGCTTTAGGACCTGTTTTGAACCGGACCCGGACTTTTGGTGTCCACGAAGATCTGAGCGGCCTTAAATTATAAATTTCGATTCTGTATGGTGATCGTCGATGCTGTTTATAGTCTACTTTGTACCTCTGAAAAAACAGCCGTCAGCTGATCTGCATCTGGTGCTGGTCTACGGTTGGAAAGGACATAAAGGAGTCACCCCTTTTTGTACTTTGACAAAATAAATCACCTGTATAGACTTTACATTGTGCCGGAGTGGCGGAATTGGTAGACGCGCCAGATTCACGGTCTGGTGGCCGCAAGGCTGTCAGGGTTCGAGTCCCTGCTTCGGAA
>JAJYYW010000357.1 GCA_021800575.1 bacterium | reverse complement strand
ACCGACCGTGCAGAAACCTGCCGCCGGCGTGAAGCTGCTTTGAAAGGCTTGCTCTTCCTGCCCGCACGCTTGCCCGCTTTGGGATCCTTTCCGGACTTGTTTATTGTCCTACGCATACACCGTTACCATGGTATCCACCCTTTAACCGGCCATTTCTGAAGAATGCTTCTCCTGTTTGTCAGCTCTGCAAGGTTCAGGTACATCGTCGTCGTGCATGACCTCTGAAATAAAGGTTGTACCTGGTAATGTACCAAATCCGAAGACGGAAAGCAATACAACAGGCATCACCTGCATATGCCGCACAGAGTACAGGTACCGGGTCTGCAGGCAGGCGTAACAATACCCTGGAGACCGAGTTCATACTCGCGAAGCAGGAATTCTTTGGCAAACCCGTAATCGATAAAATCCCAGGGCAGGACTTCGCGCTTCGCCCGCTCCCTCCAGGCGTAATATCCCAGGTCCGCACCACTGTCGTCCAGGCCGCGGCTTATGGATGTTGATGACGCTGAAAGGTGCAGAAGAACGCCGGACAACCGGCGGTCTCCCCGGGAAAGGACCGCCTGCAAAAGATAGTGTTTCTCCCATTCGATTATGATACCGCTGGATTTCAGTGCCGTTCTGATGATGCTCAATTTCCTCATGACCTCATCCGGGCCGATAAGCGGGAGCCACTGGAACGGGGTGAACGGTTTCGGTATGAGAGGATTGATACTGACAATCACCCTGCCCTTCCCTGCCCGCAACCGCCGCTGAACCTGCTGCGCGAGTCCTGCAATGGCGGTTATGTCCTCATCGGTTTCCTGCGGCACCCCTATCAGAAAATATAATTTTAAGGTGTTGACCCTGTTTTTGCCCAGGAAATCTGCTGCTTTGAGTACCTGCTCGTCCGTGACATCCTTATTGAGAATCCTCCTGAGCCGGTAGGTCCCCGCCTCGGGAGCTACTGCAACCGAGAACTGATCCGTCGAGATGTCGATGGCGTTGAGGTCGGCAAGGCTGAGCCGGTCGGCGCGCAGGGATGACAGCGAAGCCTTGAGCCCCAGCGAGTGAATGTACTCCAGCAGGTCGTGCAGGAACGGGTAATCCGTTACCATGGGGCTTACCACGCCAACCCTGGTGACGGATGCAGGCAGGTTGGACAGGGCTTTTTTCAGCGCCCGCAGGTCTGCGAATCGCGGAGGAAGGTACGCATAGCCTGAAATACAAAACCTGCACCGGTACCCGCATCCCCGCGAGAGCTCCTGCAGGTGCATGCCGGAAAAGGCGGTATCCCTCGTGTAGATCACGGTCGATGCACCGCTGCCGATTAACGGCGCGGTATGGCGTTTGACCTTCTTACCAGGTGAGGTCCGGTGTACCACCTCTTGAATCATATTGTCACGATTGTACCGGACATCGTACAGCGAGGGAACATAGACACCCGGCGTATGGTCGAGCTGCTCCAGAATATGCGATCGTCCGGTTCCTGCGAGGATGCCGTCATGAACGATCTCCGTGATCCGTTCAATGACGCCCTCGGCCTCGCCGATGACACAGGCATCCATGAAATCCGCAATCGGCTCGGGATTCAGGGTCACTGCGATGCCTCCGGCGATGACCAGTGCTCCGTGCGTCCGCTTTGACGCAAACACCTCTACGCCCGACACGCCGAGAAAATTTACGACGTTGATGTAATCCGCCTCAAACGATACGGAAAACGCAATCACGGCAAAGTCGCTGACCTGTCTGCCGCTCTCCATGGAAACCGGCTTTTGCTGGCCCTTTCTCCAGAAACACCGTTCGCACACGACCGAGTCCATGTCGTTCAGCAGTTTATACAGGGCATGGACCGCAAGATTGCTCATACCAGCACGGTAGGTATCCGGATAGACGAGCAGGACCGGCAGCTTGCCGCCCCACTCCTTTTTTCGCGCGCCGGTCTCGTGATGTTGTGGTTTCATGGATGGCAGTATAAACCCGAACAATGTGTTTGCACAATAGGGACGTGTGTTCCGGCAGGCGGATATCCGGGTTATCCGATATCTTTGAAGGTGATACCGGCGGCGCCGGCAGCGAACATCCGATCCATTGCGCGATCGCTGTCTTTCGGGTCTACGTTGACCCCGCGGATTGCGTCCATAAGGACCACGGCGGAAAAACCTGCCTGTATGGCATCGAGCACCGTCTGTAAGACACAGTAGTCGGTCGCCAGTCCTCCGACGAAAACCCGTCTGACCCCTGCCTGCTGCAGCCGGGAAGAAAGGTCTGTCCCCTGAAACCCGGAGTACGCTTCCTTCTGCGGGTCCGTCGCCTTCGATATAATAACCGTGGATCCGGGGAGCCTCAGGTCCGGGTGAAACCGCGCGCCCGCCGTGTTCTGAACGCAGTGAGGAGGCCAGATGCCGCCGTAGGCCTTGAAGGACATATGATTTTGCGGATGCCAGTCCCGTGTTGCAAACACCAGCAGGGATTTTCCGGTAAAGAACCTGATATACGCATTCAAGGGTGGCACGACGTCATCACCGGACTGTACC
>JAJYYW010000356.1 GCA_021800575.1 bacterium | reverse complement strand
AGCGGGTAACCTTCCGTGGCTTATTAAATAAGGTTATTTGATTCTTAAACCTTTCTTTATAATATAATTTACTGTCCCTGGCGAACTATGTCAAGCAAAATTGCAGCGGCAGGGCGCAGCGTTTCATGTTCAGCTTGACATTGGAGCAGCGCGGGGGTATCCCTACGGGGGATACGGTTCTTGAACAAAAAATATCATGGAAGAGGGATACCCCTATGCTGGACAAAATCGATACCAAGATCATCAGTATTCTGCAAAAGGACAGCAGGACCACGTACCGCGATATCGCGAAGAGGGTCAGGCTGCAGCCGCCGTCTGTGATCGATCGGGTGAAGAAGCTCGAACGCGAAGGGATCATCAAGCGGTATGTCACGCTCATCGACGAAAAGAAGCTGGGGATCGACGTGACCGCCTTTATCGGGGTCTATATCGAGCATCCGCAGTATATCGACAGCTTCGAGAAGGCGATTGCGGGTATCAGCGAGGACATTCTCGAGTGTCATCATGTGACCGGCGATTACACCCTGCTCCTGAAGGTGAAGACGCGCAATACGACCACACTGGAAAAGCTCATCAAGGAACTGCGCGGGATCACCGGCGTCGTAAGGACATACACCATGGTGGTATTTTCCACGCTCAAAGAGGACTGCGCTATTCCGATCCGGGAGTCCGCGGAGTAGCCCGTGCCGTTCGTCCTCCGCAGTTGTCGTTCGTTTCTCGTTAAAACGCTTGACAATTTTATCGCTCCGAATAAAGTGAAACCGCCGTTCATAAATTGAATTAGTATTCGAGTCGTTGAGCGCGGGCACCGGAATGAGACGGCAATACTATCGCTGAAAAAGGACGAACCAAATGAAGAATAAAAAACTGCTGATTGCAGCCGCAGGTATCCTTCTCCTTCTCGTGATCGTGATCGTGAGAATCAGGAGCGAAAAGAAGGACGCTCCGCCTGCCGCACCGTCGACCCTGGTGACGGTTGCGCATCCCCGGAGGCTGACCCTGGAGAAGATCATAACGCTGACCGGCAGCATCATGGCCTACCAGCAGGCGAACATCTTTGCGCGGGTCGGCGGATACCTTGAGAAGATCCCGGTGGACATCGGCGACCGGGTCGAGCGCGGTCAGGTGCTTGCCGTTATCAATTTTCAGGACTTGCAGGACCAGTACCAGCAGGCACAGGCAAACTACGAATATGCAAGCATCCAGTACGAGCGTGCCAAAAAGCTCATCAAAAAGCAGCTCATCGCGCAAAACGATCTGGACATCGCGAAGACGAACTATGACGTTACCGAGGCCGCAAAGAACCTCGCCGCCCTCAACCTCAGTTATGCCGTCATCCGCGCCCCGTTCAGCGGTTACATTGCAAACCGGTACGTCGATCCCGGCACCCTCATCCCGGGCTCCACGCAGATGGTTGCGGCCACACCGCTGCTGGTCCTGGTGGACATCAACACGGTCAAGATCATGGTCAACATCCCCGAACACAGCGTGGCGGACGTTCACACCGGCATGCCGGTAACGACATTGACCGACGCGTACCCGGGGAAGGTGTTCAACGGCAGGATAACCCGCATCGCGCCGGCACTGGACCCGGTGACACGGACCATGGCGGCCGAGGTGGACATCGCGAATCCGAAGCACCTGCTGAAGCCGGGGATGTTTTCCAAGGTCAATGTCGCCTCCGAGGTTCATAAAGACATACTCGCCGTGCCCGTTTCCTGCGTCCTGCACCAGGACGATCAAAAAGCCGTTTATGTGGTTGCCGGCGGCACGGCACGGCTCGTGCCCATCCAGGAAGGCATCGAGGCGGACGGCATGGTCGAGGTGACCGGCGGCATAACCATTACGGACGAGGTTGTTGTTCAGGGCGAGGATGCTCTGCGCAGCGGCCAGGCCGTCACGGTGCAGCAGGCCGGCAAGGACGGGATGTAGATGCCGCTGTCGAAATTCGCCCTAAAAAATCCCATCTCCATATTGATGCTCGCCATCGCCGTGGTCGTGCTCGGCGCAACGAGTGTGAACAAGCTTCCCATCGATGTATTCCCCAACATTACCATACCCGTCGTCGTGGTCGGCACCCTGTTTCCCGGCGCGAGCCCTCCGGACGTCGAACAGGCCATCACCTATCCCATAGAGAAGGCCGTTTCCGCGGTCAACGACGTTTCCTACATCCAGTCGACCTCGAAAGAGGGCTTCTCCATGGTCATGGTCTTTTTCAATTGGGGCGCGAACGTGGATAAGGGCGCCGTCGACATTATCGAGAATATCCAGCGTATCATGAGCCAGCTCCCGCCGGGCATCCAGCAGCCGTTCGTCGTCAAGTTCGATATATCGAATATTCCGGTCTGTATGGTGACCGTTTCCAGCAGCAAGCTGAACGGTCTCCAGCTGAACGACCTTGCGACCAATGTCATCGAGCCGCAGCTGGAGCACCTGCCGCATATCGCGTCTGCAACGGTGAATGGCGGTCTCGTACGGCAGATCAATGTTGACCTCAACCCGGAGAAGCTCATC
>JAJYYW010000355.1 GCA_021800575.1 bacterium | reverse complement strand
ACTTGCTCTGAACAAACAGCTTCATGCGGCAGCCGGAGAGGACGATTTTATACCCCTGGTGGCAATCGATCAGGAAGGGGGCAGGGTGCAGCGGCTCAAGCATCCATTTTCGCATCTTCCCTCTGCACGAAAGGTGGAGGAGTATTATCGAAAACATAAGTCCATAGATATTATTTATGAATACGGAAGTTTTATAGCACAGGAGCTTTCGATCGCGGGATTCAATATGAATCTTGCTCCGGTCCTCGATCTTTCGGAACACGAGGACGGCGTCATTGGCGACCGTGCATTCTCCCATCTTCCGATGGTCGTCGAAGAACTCGGCGTGAGCATGATTGCCGGTATGCAGGACAACGGCATCATTGCCTGTGCAAAGCATTTTCCCGGCAATACCGACACAACGGTCGATCCGCATCAGGACCTTCCGGCGGTCACGATCAAGCCCGAAGCGTTCAAACACGGCCTGTCTCCCTTCATGCACGCTGTGCACAATGATGTCGGGAGTATCATGATCTCCCATACCATGTTTCAGGGCCTCGACGATGTTCCTGCATCCATGTCCGAGAAGATAGTGAACGGTATCCTCAAAACCGAGGCACGGTTTAAGGGTATTGTTCTCACCGACGATGTAAAAATGGGAGCAATAGCAAGGAGCTACCCGCCTGCAGAGGCAGTCATAAATTCCCTGACAGCTCATACCGACATGGTAATGATAAGCAATGTGGAGCCCGACGAGCTGGAATCCGTGATCGACGCTCTGGAAAGCGCAGTCGCCGAGGGCATCCTGGTGCAAAAACATCTCGAATCGTCCCTGATGAGGACGGAGCTCGTCAAGAACACGATCGGCATCAAGAGCCAGCTTGTCCAGACTGAACAAGACATCCTCAACGTGCTCGACAACAAGGTTCACAAGGCATTCATAAAGAAACTATCCGGGAGTCTCTCGTGAGATTGCCGCCTCATCGTTTGACGGCAGGCATAATACCTGTATTGATCCTGTGTTGTTTTACAGCGATTCTCTCGGTGCCCCGGACATCGTTCGCCGAACCGGGCTTTACCGGGTCCGTTGTCAGCATTACAACAGACGGGTCTGCCCCGATGGATGCGCCGGGTGCAGCAGAAGGTGTTTCCGCCGGGACCGCTGTAGTATCTGTTACGCAGTCTGCTACCGGTGATTTGATCGACACGGCACCGGGCGGTCTGATCGATTGGACGAAGGGGGTCATCATAGCCTACGGGAGGGCAAGCATCCCGAACGGCGTCAATAAGGATATCTGTGATTCGATGGCGAAACGGGCCGCCTTGCTTGATGCGCATGCGCAGGCCCTTGCGATGATACAGGCTGTAAACATTGACGGAGAGGTGACCGTGCGCAGCGTTACCGGAAAGAATTCCCGGCTTTTGTACCGGCTGAAAGGACTGGTAGCTCGGGTCAAGCCTTTTGAACAGGTGAAGGACAACGGTTATTATTTGGTCAAAATCAAGGTTCCTTTTTACGGCATCAGCGGCATACAGACAGTATTCATGAACACCTTTGTCAAGCCGGGGACTGCACCGTTCAGCCCCGGCCTTGTTCGTCATAAGATTGTCATCGATGCACGGGGTACTGGTTTGAAACCCGCTCTGTTCATAACGGTCCTGGATCAGGAGGGGAAGGTCGTGTATTCAGCCAGGAATATCAGCAGGTCTGCACTGCAGGACAAGGGCATGGTTCTGTATGTTACCGCAACAACGATACGCGCGGCTGATATACAGGCAAAGGCAGTGAGGGCAGACGGCAGGCAGCATGGAAACATCGTCATCTCAACAACCGATGCCCGCCTCTTGACGCAGCAAGACAACGGGAATGTGCTCGCAGCAGGCAATGTGATCGTTCTCACGGATCCGCCGTCCGGTCGTATCAAGGGCTGTCTGCCGTTCAGGATCGCCGCGGCCAGGTAACAAGACAGACTTCACGACGCTCGTGTTCATAAACGACCATGCACAGGACGTTAGAGTTTGTGTCACGGCGGATCGCAGGTATGTATGAAAAAACATAAACTCCGTTCGCTCATCATTATTTTCAGTCTTTCCGTGATTATGACGTTTTTGGAGTTCCACGGCTTTCTCTCTCCCGTTGACCATTTTGTCTACAACTTCCTCATCAATCACACACAGGATGGTAAAGATATGATACTGGTCTCCAAGACTCAGGCATCTCACCATAATTTCCCCGACAAGCACGTTGTCGTCTACCATGGCGGTCTACGAACCGCAGGCCTGACCGCTTTTTTTATCTTCGCAGCAGGTATTTTGCTGCTCGCCGCACGAAAGCCATATTTACTTTTGAGGCTTATCACATTTGCTGGGATCATTGCGGCAGCAGGAATATCCCAGTGGCTGCTGTTTTCCCGCGGATATTTTGTACCGCTGTCAGGATTCTATGTCTCAATCCCCCTACTTACAGTCTATGCAATGGATTATAATTACATGACCGAGTACCGGGCGCACCGGTATATGACAAAAGCGTTCGAGCACT
>JAJYYW010000354.1 GCA_021800575.1 bacterium | reverse complement strand
ACCTATGGTTGATCTTGCCCGAATGTCGAACAACGGTATCATGGATTACCCATCACTTTTTCTCTCCATTATCATGGGAATGTTGAGCATCCCTATGGGTATTGTCTCCTACAGGCTTATCAAAAAAAGACTGATACGGTAGATCCTGATAACCGGAGAGTATGATTATCCATACCACAATAAAGGTAGGGGCGTTTCCGGGGTTACTTGTTTATGTTGAGCGGCAAATAGATGAAGAAGGTCGTTCCTTGGCCTGGTTCACTATGTACATCTATGTACCCCTTATGCTGTTTCACGATGCTATAGGTCACCGATAAGCCAAGACCTGTGCCCTTGCCGGCCGGTTTGGTGGTAAAAAAGGGATCAAAGATCTGTCCCATTGTAAACTTATCCATGCCGATCCCTGTGTCGGTAAGGGCTATACACGCAAATACCCCCGGTCTGCCATAGCCGTGCTCTTTTATAAATGCTCCGCCCATCTCCACGACACTGGTTTGTATTGTCAGCGAACCGCCATGCGGCATTGCGTCACGTGCATTTCCTGCGATATTCATCAGCACCTGTTCCAACTGGTTTTCGTTCCCCAGCAGTTCAATCTGTTCCGGTGCCAATGCAACAGTGAGCACGATAGACCTTCCCAGAAGCTGTTTCAATATATCCGACAATCGTGCAATGGTTTGATTGATGTCCACGAGCACAAGATTGACAGCATTTTTTCTGCTGAAAAGAAGCAAGTCATCCACAAGATGCAATGCCTTCTCAGAGGCATAGATGATCTGTTCAGCATTGTACTTAAGCTGGGTATTGACATCGAGCTTGTTCGAGATCAGCTCAGCGTATCCCAGCACTGCAGTCAGGATGTTTTTGAAATCATGAGCCATCCCTGCCGCAAGCTGTCCCATTGCCTCCATCTTCTGCGACTGATAGAGCTGCCCCTGGATCCTTTCTTTCTCGATTTTTGTGCGATGAACCATGATGGCGTATGCCGTATCACTTGCAAGCTCCGTCAGGAGCCGTTCTTCCTCAGGATCAAAAGCATCAACCTCTGAGGCATAGATGTTTAATACACCGATAACTTCATGATTGGCGCTCAGAGGAAGGGACATCACGGATCGAAAACCTTGATCCGATGCAGCCTCCTTCCAGGGTAAAAAATCAGGATCAGTGCTGATGTCCCGTACAATATATGGCTTGCCGCCTTTGATCACTTTGCTTGACAGTCCCGGCTCCGGCCCCCGGTCTGCCCACGAAAGATGACCAAGCCGCTCTATGTAATTTCCGGAAAAACCTGCATGGGTAACAACCTTGATACTTTTCCGCTCATCATGCTCAGCAAATGCAACCAGCGCCATGCGGTATCCACCCGGATCGACAGCGACCCTGCAAATATTTTGCAGCATACTATATTCATCCGTCGCCCTGATAATGGTTTGATTACACTCACTGAGAACCCGTAATGCCCTGTTCTTTTTAAAAAGTCCGTCTCTCGATATCAACAGCTTGAATAACAACCCCAGTTGACTGACAACAGCAAGGAGAAGATCGATCAGTTCCTGGTCCTTAGGAGACTCTTCCATGAAAAAAATCAGTACTGCAACCATCCTGCCGTCCACGATGACGGGTTTTCCCAATGCCGATCGCAATCCGAACCTCGCTGCCAGGGGACCGCGGATGTATCTGCTGTCCGATAAGAGGTCATCTATCCAGTGCGGTTGTTTGGTTTCCCAGATAAGACCCGGCAATCCGGTGTAATGGGTAAAGACGAGTTTTCTGCTTTCCTCATAAAATTCTTTCAATTCCTCGTGATCACCGGAAAAAACGTTGGAGATACATAAGGTTGTGTTATCCGGTGATGGCATCAATGCCTCACCGTAGTTCCACCCCGTTGACCTGCATACCTCCCGTAAACAGATATCAAGCGCTTCACTAAAGCTATCTGCATGGGTAATGGACAGCGTCAGAGACTTCAGTAACCCGAGCTCCCGTTCACTTTTACAATCATCACCTGCCACACTATATCCTTTTTATACACGGGATATATAGACGGTGAACACGCACAAACGGAGAAATTGCACCTTCTATATGTAAAAAACAAATACTATATGATGATTGTTGTATACCGTTTTTACAATGCTTTGTCAACCAGGGATGTATACATATTGACACAAGGAAAATATTCATATATATGTATGTACATGTCTGAACAAGCCTACAAACTCCTCATTGTCGACGATGAAGAATTTGTTATCAAGCTCATCACGGATACCATGCGGTTATCAGGCTACATTATCGAGCATGCTGTGGACGGAGCAGGTGCCTTTCAGAAGATCAAAGCGTTTAAACCGGACATCATCATTCTGGATGTGATGCTGCCGGACATGAGCGGGTACGATATTCTGAAAAAGATCAAAGCCGTACCTGCGACATGGAGCATACCCGTCATCATGATAACGGCATTATCGGATAAGCATGCAAAGTATGAAGCCTTAAGCAAAGGGGCGGACGATTTCCTCAACAAACCG
>JAJYYW010000011.1 GCA_021800575.1 bacterium | reverse complement strand
ACCCTTTCAGAATATCAAGTTCCTTTGTCCTGCTTGAAATGACCGTATCGTTGACCTTGATATCCTGCGGTGCCAGAATGTATCGTTTCTCACCGTCGGCATACTTGAGCAGTGCGATGAACGCGGTCCTGACGGGATCATACTCTATCGAAGCAACTCGGGCAGGCACATCATACTTGTCCCGCTTGAAATCAATGATCCTGTACATCTGCTTGTGTCCCCCGCCTCTGAATCGCGCGGTGATCCGTCCTACATTGTTCCTCCCCCCATGTTTCTTCCGGGGGACGAGAAGCCTTTTCTCAGGCTTTCCGGTCGTCAGCTCGTCAAAACTCAGCACCTGCATGAAACGGCGGGCAGGTGAGGTCGGTTTATAATATCGTATACCCATTGCCCTTTACACTCCTTGGAAGAATTCAATCTTATCGTTTTGCTTTAATTTGATAACAGCTTTTTTGTAGCCGCTCCTCAGTCCGCGGTGAGCTCCCCGCACGGTCTTCATTTTTCCGGGCATGTTCGTGGTCCTGACGCTCAGCACGGTCACCTTAAAGATCTTCTGGACCGCTTCTTTGATTTCCTTCTTGTTCGACACTTTGTTCACGATGAATTCTATCTCGTTTGACTTTTCTTTTGCGGCCGTACTCTTTTCCGTAATAATCGGCGATACTATGACATCGTACATTGATTTCATTTGATTAAAGCCTCCTGAAACAGCATGGCCGACTTTTCCGTCAGAACGAGCTGCTTGTACTTCATCGCATCGTACACGTTGAACGTATTGTTCTTGATGACCTTGATTTTATCAATATTCCTGGCAGAGAGCTGGAACTTCGGGTTGGAGCTGTCCAACACTATCAGCGCATTGCTGATACCGAGCTTTTTGAAGATTTCGGAGACGATCTTGGTTTTAATACCCTCGAGATTAAATCCATCGATAACAAATAACGTCTTGTCCTTGTATTTCGAGCTCAGCACCGATCGTGCAGCAAGCTGTACGATCTTTTTGTTCACCTTGATGGTTCTTCCGCCGGGCTGAGGACCGAAGGTTATTCCGCCGCCCCTCCACAGAGGAGAACGGGTCGTGCCGACTCGTGCCCTGCCAGTTCCCTTCTGTCTCCATGGCTTTTTGCCGCTCCCGCTGACCTCGCCCTTTGTTTTTGTCGCCCTGCTCCACTGACGCTGATTGTGCATGTATTGTTTCAAGGTGAGATAGAGGGCCGTGTCGTGCACGTCTGCATTAAACACAGAATCATCAAGGGTAAGTTCTTTTAATTTATTGCCGTTTTGATCGAGGACATCTATAATAGCCATGTGTCACCTATGCATAAACCTTTTTTATATCAAGCATCGAATTTACACTGCCCGGTACCGCACCTTTTAACAGGATAATGTTCTTTTCGGGTATCAGCTTGACGACCTCGAGGTGCTTCACCGTAACCCGTTCATGCCCCATTCTTCCTGCCAGTTTTTTGTTTTTAATGACCCTGCCGGGATACGTGTTTGAACCGATTGAACCCGGAGCCCGATGAAACATGGAACCATGGCTCCCCGGGCCGCCCTTGAATCCGTGACGCTTGACAACGCCCTGAAACCCTTTTCCTTTGCTTGTACCGACAACATCAACCAGCTCACCGACCTTAAACGCCTCAACAGTAACAATATCGTTCACCTTGATGTCCTTCAGATCGTTCACCCTGAATTCTTTCAGATGTTCATAAAACTCAGAACCATTCTTTTTATAATACCCGGCCTTCGGCTTGTTGAGCGCAGCCTCGGGTACCGAGGCAAATGCCAGTTGAACTGCACGGTATCCGTTCTTTTCCGGTGTCCGTACATTCACAATCTTGCAGGGCCCTGCCTGAATAACGGTCACGGGTATACTTTCACCGCTCTCGTTATATATCCTTGTACAGCCTATCTTTTTACCCATTATACCGGTAAACATTTGTCCTATTTACCTCCGAAGCTTTTTATTTCCACATCCACGCCCGCTGACAGATCGATCTTCATCAGTGCATCTACCGTTTGCTGGGTAGGCTCGAGAATGTCTATCATCCGCAAACTTGTCCGTATCTCAAACTGCTCCCGTGATTTCTTGTCAACATGAGGCGATCGCAGGACTGTATAACGCTGGATTATCGTCGGAAGAGGCACCGGTCCTTTGATAATGGCACCCGTTCTCTTTGCCGTCTCGACGATCTCCCTGACGGACTGATCCAGCAGCCGGTGATCGTATGCTTTCAATTTTATTCTTAAATTCTGAGTCTCTACCATATGTTTACTCGATAATCTCCGTGACAACACCCGCACCGACGGTCTTACCGCCTTCCCGGATCGCAAACCGCAGCCCCTTCTCCATGGCTATCGGAACTATCAGATCCCCTTCCAGCGTTATGTTGTCTCCCGGCATCACCATCTCCACTCCCTGCGGCAGCTTCACGATACCCGTCACGTCCGTCGTCCTGAAATAAAACTGCGGACGGTACCCCGTGAAAAACGGCGTGTGCCTCCCGCCTTCCTCCTTGTTCAGAACGTACAGCTCTCCCTTGAACTTCGTGTGCGGCGTGATACTCCCCGGCTTCGCTACCACCTGTCCGCGTTCCACTTCCTCTTTCTTCGTCCCCCGCAAAAGTACCCCGATGTTGTCCCCCGCTCTTCCTTCGTCCAGCACCTTGCGGAACATCTCCACGCCCGTCACTACCGTCTTGCTCGTCGCCTTGATACCCACTATCTCTATCTCTTCCCCTACCGTTACCTTCCCACGTTCCACTCTCCCGGTCACCACCGTCCCTCGCCCGCTGATGCTGAACACGTCTTCCACCGGCATCAGAAACGGCTTGTCGATCTCCCGCGTCGGCTCCGGTATGTAGCTGTCGATCGCTTCCATCAGCTTCATGATCGACCCTTCCCCCATGTCGCTCTTGTCCCCTTCCAGCGCCTTTAACGCACTCCCGATTACCACCGGTATCTTGTCCCCGGGAAACTTGTACTGCGTCAGCAGTTCCCTGACCTCAAGCTCGACCAGGTCCAGAAGCTCCTTGTCGTCCACCATGTCCGCCTTGTTGATGAATACCACAATGTACGGTACGCCCACCTGCCGCGCCAGAAGTATGTGCTCCCTCGTCTGCGGCATCGGCCCGTCCGCTGCACTGACCACAAGGATCGCTCCGTCCATCTGCGCCGCTCCCGTGATCATGTTCTTGATGTAGTCCGCGTGCCCCGGGCAGTCCACGTGCGCATAGTGCCGCTTCGCCGTCTCGTACTCTACGTGCGAGATCGATATCGTGATCCCACGCTCCCGCTCTTCCGGTGCCTTGTCTATCTGATCAAATGGTATGAAATTCGCCAGCTTCTTCTCGGATAATACCTTCGTTATCGCTGCCGTTAATGTCGTCTTCCCGTGGTCGATATGCCCTATCGTCCCTACGTTCAGATGCGGCTTCGTTCTCTCAAATTTTGCTTTTCCCATCTTCTTTTCTACCTCCTTAAAATATACCTGCAACCCGTCGGACAGTTTTCCTGCCCATGCGGTTAAAAACTTCTTTATTAGCCCACGACCGGGATTGAACCGGTGACCTCTTCCTTACCAAGGAAGTGCTCTACCATCTGAGCTACATGGGCATAAGCGGGAAACGGGGTTCGAACCCGCGACCACCAACTTGGAAGGCTGGAGCTCTACCAACTGAGCTATTCCCGCTTAATCATATAAATGTCAATCAAAATCATTAATAAATCAACAAAAATCTATGGTGAGGGAAGGATTCGAACCTTCGTAGGCGCTATGGCCGGCAGTTTTACAGACTGCTCCCTTTAGCCACTCGGGCACCTCACCCCGTGTATACCCCTGTGTTCCTCAGTGTATCAAATTTGCCGGAACAATGCAAAGCTAGCGAGGGGACTCGAACCCTTAACCTGCTGATTACAAATCAGCTGCTCTACCAATTGAGCTACGCTAGCAACAGTAAACTATTTTTGATAACATATTAAATTAAATTGTCAAATAGTTTTTTGCGGGTGTTTTACACCAGCCTGTTTTTCAGCCTGCCGATGCCCTCGACCTCCACCTCAACGGAATCCCCCCTGTTCATGGGACCGATCCCCGGCGGCGTACCTGTTGAAATGACATCGCCCGGCAGCAGCGTCATGACCTGCGAAACAAAACTGATGATCTGCTCCACGGAAAAGTGCATGTCCGATGTCGTGCCGTCCTGCTTTACAACGCCGTTCACCGAGGTTCTGATGAACAGGTTTTCCGGCGCGAGTACGGTCTCGATCCAGGGACCTATCGGGGCAAAGGTGTCAAAACTTTTCGACCGCGTATACTGAACATCCTTTTTTTGCAGGTCCCGTGCCGTTACATCGTTCATAATGGTAAAGCCGAATATGTGCTCCCTGGCCTGTTCCACGCTCACCCGCTTTGCCGTTTTGCCGATGACAACCGCGAGCTCGCCCTCGTAATCGACACGCTGCGACATCGCGGGATACACGATATCGTCCCCGTTCCCGATAATGGCGGTCGCCGGTTTTATAAAAATCAGCGGCTCTTCTTCGGGCATGGCCTTGCCGAATTCTTTTGCGTGGTCCCTGTAATTCAGTCCGACGGCGACGATCTTCGACGGGGACACCGGCGGCAAAAAGGTCACGACCTTCGCTGGCAGCACCCTGCCGTCCTCCACCAGCTGCTCGAACGGCGGTGCGGAAAGCAGCCGGACATCCGCGCCGTCGATGACACAATACTGCGCCTTTCCTGAAACCATACATCTGCTTATTTTCATGGTGTTCTCTCCATTCTTTGGTCCGTCACCTACGCTGTTCGCGCCGTGTTGTCAATGAACCCGGATGCGGCTGTGCCACTGCCCGTCAACAAGCTGTGTCACGAAGAGAGGGCCTGCGATGAACACTTCTTTCTTCCGAACGTGCCCGGACGTTTTTGTTCCTCATTCCATACCGATGGAAAACATGGCTTCGAGGTCGTGCCGTGAATACACCTTGAACCCGACCGAGGTGTTCGCCCTGAGGATGCCCGGCTTCTTCAGCATGGTATTCGTCACGATCCCGGGCAGTTCGTCGATGGCGGCAACCCGCACAATTGCAAGCAGATCATAATCACCGGTGACGGAGTACACCTCCGTTACTCCGTTTATCTGTGAAATAGCTTCTGCAAGCTCCTCGAGTTTCTCAGGCGTACACGCTATGTGCACAAACGCCGTAATCATACCTACCTCCTTCGCGAACATTTTTTATACCATGCCGCAGCGAATTTTTCAAACGCCGGATGGGCCGCGCTGGCAGCCTGCACGCTCTGTTGACTTTTTGAACATTGACATTGTAAAGAATGAACATGTTGAAAAAACTGTTCGGTAAAAGTCTCGCGTACAAACTGTCGGCACTCATGACACTCGTTGTCGTCCTCACCCTCAGCATTGTCATCGGTCTATACATCTACCTTGAAAAGGATTTCGCCCTCTCGTCCGAACGGTACCAGTTCTCCTTTATCAACCGCGAGTTCGAGGAACTCATCTCATACACCGCCGGTACGGATCACAGTATCCAGCCCGGGCACATCATCGAGAAACTCGGCGAAAACGCCAGCATCAATTATATAACGCTGTACGATACGGACGGCAAGCCCGTTCTCTCGAGCGTCAGCGGCCCCCAGCAGCCCATGTCCACGGAACGGCTCCAGCAGCTCGAGGGTCTTTCCTACAACAGCTCCATAACCGTTCTTTCGAAGAAATCGCTCAATTATATAGCACCCATCAAGCTCAGGGTGAGCTGCCGGAAGTGTCATGCAAACGGGAACATCATCGGTTTCCTCAAGATCAGTGCTTCGCACTCGTCGATCTACTTCCATACCTACGACATGGCCAAGAAACTCGGATTCATCTTCCTGTCGTCCCTGCTCATCTTCGCCCTGATCTCCATATTTATCACCGAATTCATCGTCGTCAAACCGCTGAAGGAATTCGTCGCCCTGATCCACAAGGCGGAGCTCAACAACTTTCTTCCCCGGACCATGCAGCCGAGGGAGGACGAGATCGGTGAGATCGAGGAGAACTTCAACCAGATGCTGTCCCGGATAACCAACCTCATGGCAACGAGCGTGGAAAAGGAGCGCGAGCTGGTCTTTGTCAAAGAGGAATTGAAATACAAAGAACTCCTCGAAGCGAGATCCGAACAGATCGAAAAGGTCAACAATGAGCTCGAAGACAGTGTCAGGGAGTTGTCCATGCTGTATAACTTCGGGCAGTATATCATAACGACCGTGGACATGAACGAACTGCTCAGGATCATCACCACGGCGATTGTCGATACGCTTAACTACAAGGAATGCGCCATCCTTTTTAAGGAAGACAACCTGCTGCGGATCGTCTCAGCATGGGGCTTTGAAGACAATGCAAAACTCATCGGCATCGAGTTCGGTCTCGAGGAAGGTATCAGCGGTACCGTTGCTTCAACCGGCAAACCCCTTCTCATCAACGATACCAGCAAGGAATCGCGGTACCTGCACTACAAGGGTCAGATACACAAGGAAGGCTCGTTCCTCAGCGTCCCGCTCAAATTCAAAAACACCGTCATCGGAGTTTTAAACGTGAGCAACGAAACCCCCGGCAGCCTGACCAAAAAAGATATCGATTTCCTGACCGCGATCAGCGCACAAATCGCCGTGGTCATTGAAAATGCCCGTCTGTATGAACAGACGAAAGAACTGTCCATTACCGACGACCTGACCGGCCTGTTCAACAGGCGTCACATGCGTGTGGTGCTCGACAAGGAGTGGGAACGCTCAAACCGGTATCACCAGCCTCTCTCGCTCCTCATGATCGACCTGGACCTCTTCAAGGGGTACAACGACCGTTTCGGACACCTCAAGGGTGACGAAGCGCTGGCCATCCTCTCCCAGATCATCAGAATGAACATCCGTGGTATCGACGTTCCGATACGGTACGGCGGCGAAGAGTTCCTCATCATTCTCCCGGACACCAGTTCCTCCGGTGCCGTGGCAACCGCGGAAAAACTGCGCAGGGCCATAGCCGAGGCCTTCACAGAAAACAGCACCCCGATGCTCACGATCAGTATAGGGACGGTATCGTATCCCGAACAGGTGTTCGACACCATCCATGAGTTCCTCTACGCCTCGGATATCGCCCTGTACGAGGCAAAGAGACGGGGGCGGAACACCACGGTCAAATACGACGGCAAATCCATGCAGGAGAACAATCCATGATCAATAACCATGTCAGCGATCTCCGAAAACAGATTGACGAGATCGATCGGGAACTGCTTGAACTGCTGAACCGCAGGATTAAGATAGCAATCGACGTCAACGTGGAAAAGAAAAAGACCGATGCACCCGTGTACTATCCTTCCCGCGAGGCCTACATTCTCAACCGGCTCGTCCGTATGAACACGGGGCCGCTGAGGAACGAGTTTATCCGGAACATATTCAAGGAGATATTTTCCGCTTCGCGGGCATCCGTTACACCGCCGAAAATCTCGTACCTGGGGCCCGAAGGCACCTGGGCGCACCAGGCGGCGCTCCTCGAATTCGGGAACGCCTCCCCGCTCCTTCCGGCGAAGAACATCCCGGAGATCTTCAATGAAGTGGAATACAGCACCTGCGATTTCGGTGTTGTTCCCATAGAAAACTCCATGGAGGGAACAGTCCCCCAGACACTCGATCGCTTCATCGACTCGAACCTGTTCATTGCGCGCGAGATCTTTGTCCCCATAACTTACGTACTGGCAGCAAACAACAAGATCCGGTTCAACGACGTCCGCAAGGTTTATTCACATCCGCAGGCCATTGCGCAGTGCAGGAGATGGATACGGGAGAATCTTCCGAATGCCATGACCGTCGACACGGACAGCACGAGCCAGGCAGCTCACATCGTCCGGCATTCCGGTTCGTCCGTGGCCATCGTCAGCGCGCTCGCTGCCCGGCTCTCCGGGCTCAGGACGCTGGCGGGCAGGCTTGAAGAGAATCCCAACAACGTGACGAGGTTCGTCGTCATCGGAAGGCTCATGCCGGACAGGACGGACAACGACAAAACCTCCCTCATATTCGCCGTCAAGCACCGCGCCGGTGCGCTGTACGCCGCCCTGAAACCGTTCTCGGACTACCACGTCAACCTCACCAAGATAGAATCAAGGCCCCTGAAGAAAAAGGCGTGGGAATACCTCTTCTTCGTCGACATCGACGGTCACGTCGAGGACCAGAAGATAAAAAAAGCAATAGCGGCACTCAAACCCCACACGGTTTTTTTCAAGTTTCTCGGTTCGTACCCCAAAACAAGACAGGAGAATCCATGACCTACCAGTTTGTTCCGCAGTACGTGAAGGACATTACGCCCTACCCTCCCGGCAAACCCATCGAGGAAGTGGAGCGGGAGCTCGGCATAAAGAATTCCGTCAAGATAGCTTCGAATGAAAACCCGCTGGGCACATCCCCCCGTGCCATCCGGGCAATACAGAAGGCGCTCAGGACCCTGAACCGCTACCCGGACGGCAGTGCATTTTACCTGAAGAAAACGTTATCGGCCATCCACCGGATGCCGCCGGAATCCTTCATCATCGGCAACGGCTCGAACGAGCTCATCGAACTGATCATACGGACCTTCATACAGCCGGGCGGCGAGGCCGTTATATCGGATCCGAGTTTTCTTATCTATTCGATCACGGTCAAGGCCGCCGGGGGCAAGTCCGCGGTCGTCCGGCTCAGAGACGACTACAGTTACGACATCAAGGCCATCATCGGCGCCATCACCCGGCGCACCCGGCTGATCTTCATCTCGAATCCCAACAACCCGACGGGAACGATCATCAACAAGAAGGACTACGCCTGGCTCCTCCGCAAACTGCCGCCGCACGTCATCGTCGTCGACGATGCCGCATACCGTGAGTTTGTCCGGTCTTCCGATTACCCGGACGGCATTGACTACCTCCGGGATACAAACAGAAACCTCATCGTGCTGCGGACCTTCTCAAAGCTCTACGGCCTCGCAGGACTCCGGATAGGATACGGCGTCACCACCACAGAACTCGCAGGCTACATCGAGCGTGTGCGCCAACCCTTCAACGTGAATACGCTCGCGCAGACGGCCGCCCTTGCCGCACTGGGAGATTCTGTGTTCGTAAAAAAAACGCTCGCAAACAACCAGGCGGGGCTGGACTACCTCTACGGTGCGCTTGAGCGCTTGAACATTCCGTTCCTGCGGACGCAGGCAAACTTCTTCCTCGTCAGAGTCGCCCCGTTTCTGTCCGCACGGCAGGCCTTTGAAGCCCTGCTCAAACACGGTGTCATCGTGCGGGACATGACCAGTTACGGGCTCAGCGATTTCATCAGGATCAACGTCGGTACACCGGCGGAGAACAGAAAATTTATCAGGGAGTTCAGTGCAATTCTGAAAACAAAGCTATGAATAAACCTTTCTACGAACAGATCGCCGTCATCGGCACTGGCATGATGGGCACGTCGCTCGCCCTCGCCATCAGAAAGAACGGCCTGTGCAAAACGATCATCGGTATCGACAAAAACTTCGAAAACCTGAAAGCCGCCAAGCGCCTCGGGGCAATCGACAGCTACACGGACTGCCTGAAAGACGGCATAGCGGATGCAGTGCTTATCATCTTTGCGATCCCCGTTCTCGCCACGTTCGAAGTCGCGAAACGGATCGTCTACGCGGTCAGAAAGGATGCCGTGATCACGGACATCGGCAGTACCAAGGGGG
Organism: bacterium; assembly: GCA_021800575.1. Lineage (GTDB taxonomy): Bacteria > JAMCPX01 > JAMCPX01 > JAMCPX01 > JAMCPX01 > JAJYLM01. Next base: position 1,975 of record JAJYYW010000011.1, on the reverse strand, counting down.
AACTCGTCCATAAGATGACCGGGCTGTTCTACGGCCACAGCAACTACATCGGCAGCCATCCGATCACCGGGACCGAAAAGTCGGGGGCCATCAATGCCGTGGACAGCCTGTACAACGGGAAAAAGTGTATCATCACCCCGGTTGAAAAAACCGAACAGTTCGCGGTGGATGCCATAAAGAAATTCTGGGAAAGCATCGGCAGCGATATCGTGGTCATGGATCCCTATGAGCACGACCGGATCATGGCGCTGGTCTCCCACCTTCCCCACGTGATTGCGTACGCGCTCGTGGGCAGCGTCGTGGAGCAGCAGCACGCGGGCAGCCCCGTGGTGAAGTACGCGGGCGGCGGACTGCGGGACTTTACGCGCATTGCGGGCAGCGACCCGGTGATGTGGCGGGACATCTTCATATCGAACACCAGGGAAATCCTCGCGGCGATCGATCAGTTTTCCAGGACCTTGGAGCGCCTGCGCCGCATGATCCAGGAAAAGGACATGAAGGGCATTCATTCGTTTCTCGAGAATGCAAAAGAAGTCCGGAGGCTGTTGACGGATCGATGACTACCGGGAACCAGCAAACGTTCGCACCCGTGGAAAAACTGGAAGGGTCCATTACCGTCCCGGGTGATAAGTCCATCTCCCACCGCGCACTGTTCATCGCAGCCATAGCATCGGGCATCAGCAAGATCAGCAATCTCCTGATTGCCAATGACACCATGAGCACGGCTCAATGCCTGCGCTCCCTGGGAACGAACATCGCCGTCACCGGCACGGATGCCGTCGTCACGGGCAACGGCATCTCTGGGTTCACAGAGCCGTCCGGTATCCTCGATGCCGGCAACTCCGGCACCACAGCCCGGATCATCCTCGGGCTGCTCAGTACACAGGACTTCTTCTCGGTCCTTACCGGCGATGATTCTCTGAGGACCAGGCCCATGAAGCGGGTGGCCATCCCGCTCACCGCTATGGGGTCGATCATCGACGGCAGGGATCATGCGAACTATCTTCCCGTGTCTGTCCGCGGAACCAGGCTGAAAGGCATCGATTACACCATGCCCGCGGCCTCGGCGCAGGTCAAAACAGGGCTCATGCTCGCCTCCCTGGGGGCAAAGGGTGTCATGACGATACGAGAACCGGTCGCCACCCGGGACCACACGGAGCGCATGCTGGCAGCGAGCGGCGTCGACGTCAAGGTCTCTGATACCGTCGTCCAGCTTGTGTGTTCGCAAAAACCTCTTCCGGTCACCATGACGGTGCCCGGGGATTTTTCATCGGCGGCCTTTTTCATCGGCGCCGGCATCATAGCGCACAGCGCAGATATCCTTATCACCAAGGTCGGCATCAATCCCGGCAGGACCGGTTTTATCGATATCATGCGGCAGATGGGCGGCACCGTGGAGATTACCAACATGCGGTTCGAAGCCGGAGAGCCGGTTGCCGATATCCGCGTCAGGCCTTCGAACCTGAAGGGAACCGTGATCGAAGACCGGCGGCTGATCGCCAGGGCCATCGACGAACTGCCGCTGGTCGCTGTTTGTGCAGCCTTTGCACAGGGCACAACCCTGATAAAAAACGCCGAAGAGCTGCGGGTCAAAGAAACGGACCGTATCAAAACCGTCGTGGACGGGCTCGTCAAGGTCGGCATCAAGGCCCGGGAATTCCGGGACGGCATAAGTATCGAGGGTGGCACGGTCCGGGGGGGCTCTGTGTCGAGCTTCGGGGACCACCGGATTGCCATGGCTTTTGCCGTGGCGTCCGTATCCAGCGAACGGGAAATCTCCATAGATAATTTCAGTGCCGTGAATATTTCGTTTCCCGGATTCCTGCCGCTGTTCAACACGCTGAGGCGGGCATGAAACAACACACGATCATAGCAATCGACGGCCCGTCGGGCAGCGGTAAAAGCAGCGCCGCAGCCGGCCTGGCGCAGGGACTCGGTTACAGCTACATCAACAGCGGAAGCATCTACCGGGCAC
>JAJYYW010000353.1 GCA_021800575.1 bacterium | reverse complement strand
ACGGAAAATCAGGGAGACAACACCAGTCCGAGATGGTCGCCGGACGGATACTATATCATATTCGTATCCACGCGGGACGGCCATCAGCAGTTGTACGTCATGAATGCAAACGGCGGTAACCAGCACAGGATTAAATCCACGAATTACGGCATGAGTGCTCCCAGTTGGTCGAGCAGGATAAATTTCAAGATAACCATAAAATGAGGTGGAATATGAACAAGCTTATCATAGGGGCTGCTTTTGTAAGTTTGATCCTCCTTGCGGGGTGCGCACAGCCTCCCCTCAAGGAGATTGCGGATGCAAAAGCTGCGCTCGAATCGGCCAAGATAGCGGGTGCACAGACGTATGCCCCGCAGGAATATTCCTCGGCGAAAGGGTACATCGGCAAAGCGGAAGCGTACGTCGGGACCCGGCAGTACAAGGATGCCAAGGTCGATGCTCTTACCGGCAAGCAGCTTGCGGATACGGCGCGACAGATTGCACTCGATAAAAGCGCGGCGGGAGCGGTCAGCGGCTCGACCGGCGGGCAGGCCGCGCCTTCAGGATCATCACTTGGTGCTGTCGGCATCCAGGAGAGCTCGATTATCGGCAAGGGCTCGCTCGGACAGGGTATTCTCATTCAACAGCTGAAGATGATTCACTTCGCCTTTGATGACTATTCACTCTCAAACGAAGCACAGCAGATCCTGATGGAAAATGCGCAGTGGCTGACCGCCCACCCCGCCGTGGAAATCCAGATACAGGGGAATTGTGATGAACGGGGCTCCGAGGAGTATAACCTCGCGCTCGGTGAAAAAAGGGCGCAGGCAGCGCGCGATTATCTCGTCCAGCTCGGTGTAAAGCAAGGAAGAATGTCGGTGATAAGCTTTGGCAAGGAACAGCCGCTCAATCCCGCCCATAATGAAAAGGCATGGGCAGAAAACAGACGGGATGAATTTGTGGTCATGACGAGGTAGGCTATGAACAGGATACTGCGTATAGGTGGGTTTGTTCTTTTGAGTTTCATGGTTTCCGGCTGTATCAGGACGAGCGAGGATATACGGCTCGATAAGGAAATGAGCGATCTCCAGACCACGGTCGATATGAACAATCAGCAGATCAACGCAAAGCTCGACACCGAGATCCAGAGCATCCGCAACAATCAGATAGATATGCTCTCGAAGCTCGGCAATCAAAGTAATGATATCAAAGGTCTCAGGAACAGGGTGGATATTCTTCAGCACAGGTTGAATAATCTCAGGCAGGACCTCGATCTCTTCACCACGACCGGCGGGACCCTGAACACGAGCATCGAACAGCGGTTGTCCGCCCTCGAGACATCCATGACCGCGGTCGAGGCATGGATGAGCTTTTCGAGCGCTTACGGAAAGCAGTCCGGGTATCATCACACGGAAACGGCTGCCCGACCGCGGGTCCTGAGCCTGGATGATGCCGTGAAGCTTTTCCGCAGCGGCAAGTTCGACCAGGCAAAGCCGGTGTTTGAACGGTATGCAAAAGACGGCACTCCCCGGCAAAAGGTACGTGCCATTTTCTATCTCGGCGAAACGGCGTACCGGCAAAAAGATTACAAAACAGCCATCGCGAATTACGGCATTATCGTCGAGAAGTACCCCACCAGTACCTTGATCACGAGCGCATACTACATGATCGGGAAGAGCTTTGTGCAGCTGGGCGACACGAAAAAAGCGTCGCTATTTTTCGAGGAGCTCATATCCCGGTATCCGAAAGACAGGCTGAGCACGGATGCTGCGCAGGAACTGAAAAAATTGAAATGATCCTGCTGGGCATAGAAACATCGTGCGACGAGACCGGGGTCTCGATCATACTGGACGGCAGGGTACTCGCGGATCTCGTGTCGAGCCAGATTGATTTTCACAGTATCTATGGCGGGGTCGTTCCCGAGTTCGCTTCCCGGATCCAGCTCGAAGCGATAGGACCACTCGTTCAGAGGGCGTGCTCGGATGCGGACATCCGGTTGGCAGAACTCGACGGCATCGCAGTTACGATAGGACCCGGGTTGATAGGCTCGGTGCTCGTGGGTGTCAATTTTGCAAAGGGGCTCGCGTATGCCCTTGACCTGCCGCTGATCGGTGTCGATCATGTGCAGGCGCATCTGTTTTCGCCTCTCCTGGAGTTTGACCGGCTCTCATTCCCGTACATAGGTCTTGTCGTTTCGGGCGGACACACGGAACTGTATACGGTCAACTCGTTTACCGATACCGTACTGAACGGGAAAACCATCGACGACGCCGCCGGAGAAGCCTACGATAAGATAGCGGGTGCCCTTGGTCTCGGATACCCGGGCGGACCGCTGATCGACAGCATTGCTCGTGCCGCGGACAGGCAGTCCCGGAGCGGAGCCGTGCGGTTTCCTCTCGCCCTGATGAGAAAGGGAAATTACAATTTTTCTTTCAGCGGCCTCAAGACCGCGGTGATACGGTATTTGCACGGGCACAGCCATCCCCTGACGCAGGAGGCGGTGACAGCGATCGCCGCGGGGTTCCAGGATGCGGTGACCGGGGTG
>JAJYYW010000352.1 GCA_021800575.1 bacterium | reverse complement strand
TGTCATGGTCAGCAAGAGAGGCGACAACCTCGTCGTGGAGATCATCGATGAAGGCATACCGAAACTGAGGGCATCGGATTACTATGCAAAGCAACTGCTCAACCAGAGTACGGATGACGATACGGCAAAAAAATTTATCCGGGAGAAGCTCCAGGGAGCGCGCTGGCTGATCAAAGCCGTGGAACAGCGCAAGAACACCATCAGGAAGGTGGTGGAGGCAATCGTCCTGCGGCAGCGATCCTTCTTTGAATACGGCGAACAGTACTTCGAGCCCATGGTCCTGAAGGATATTGCGAACGACATCGGTGTCCATGAAACAACGGTAGGAAGGGTAACAAACGGGAAGTATGTCCAGACGCCGTGGGGTATTTTCGAGCTGAAATACTTCTTCAGCCCTTCCCTGAAGACGGACACCGGGGACCTGCTTTCCACGAAGCTCGTGAAGCAAAAGATAAAAGAACTCATTGAAAGGGAAAACCACACGGCACCGCTGTCGGATACAGATATCGTCAGGATACTGAAGACAGAAGGTATCAATATAGCGAGAAGGACCGTCGCGAAGTACCGGGAGATCATGAATATCTCTCCGGTTCACATCCGCAAGGTAAAAGCATCGTAATGGCAAACAACCGGACAAAAGAATATATCATCCTGAAGGACATCATCGCCATCGTCACCCTCTCGGTGTCGCTCTTTGTTCTGATAAGCCTCCTGTCCTACGACCCGCACGATCCAACGTGGCGCAACATCGCACACAGCACCATGTACCACAACATGGGCGGCAAAGTGGGAGCAAACATAGCTGATTTCCTGTTCATGGTTTTTGGCCTGTCCGGGTATGTGATCGGCATCCTCGGCATCGTGGTGTTCCTTGCCATGCTGCTCAAGGACTCCTGGAAACACCGATGGATGCGTATCGCGGGTCTGCTGCTGTTTATACCATCCCTGTCGTTTACCATCGCGGCACTCTCCACAGCAGCCCAAGGCGTACACCGGCGTATCACGGGCGGCCTGATTGGCCATACCCTCACGAGCAAGCTGGACCCCTACCTCGGCACCACGGGTACGGCGGTGGTTGCCGTAACACTGCTCCTCATTTCCATCGTGCTCCTGTTCAGAAGACCATTAACGCAGTTCATCGTCTTCACCTTCGCGCTTGTTCTGCAGGGGATCATGGGCCTTACCCGCTGGATACGCCGGTTCAGCACCGCGGTCTTGGTCTGGCGGGAAAAGAGGAAACGCCTTAAAGAAAGGCTCGGCATCAAGGACAGGAGCCTGGACATCGTCATCGAGCCTCCCCGGAAAAAAGAGCCGCAGCCGGAACAGGCGAAAAAAGCCCCGGAACCTGTCCAGGAGGAGTTGTTCAAAGCGCTGCCCGGGACCTTCAAGAAGCCCTCGATCAAGCTGCTCGATGATTATGAAGCACGGGACATCGAGTATGATACCGCGTCCCTGCAGTTCAACGCCCGGACGCTGGAAAAGAAGCTGTCCGATTTCAATGTGAACGGAAAGGTCACCAACATCAGACCGGGCCCGGTCATCACCCTGTACGAGTTCGAGCCCGCCGCGGGGGTCAAGGTGAGCCAGATTGTCAACCTCTCCGACGACCTTGCGCTGGCCATGAAGGTCCCCGGCGTACGCATCCAGACGCACCTGGCGGAAAAATCCGCGGTCGGCATCGAGGTACCGAACGCTTCGAGACGCATCGTGTATCTCAAGGAGGTGCTCCAGTCGAAAAAATTCCAGGAGAGTTCCTCCCTGCTCACCATCTGCCTCGGCGTCGATACGACCGGCGAACCGGTGGTTGCGGACCTTGCCAAAATGCCGCACCTGCTCATCGGCGGTTCCACCAACTCGGGCAAGAGCGTGACCATGAATGCGATCATCATGAGCCTGCTGCTCAAGTCGACGCCCGACGAGCTGAAATTCATACTGGTGGATCCGAAAATGCTCGAGTTCTCGCCCTACAACGATATTCCCCACCTGCTCCATGAGGTCATAACCGACCCCAAAAAAGCGACCCACATCCTCAGGTGGGCAACCGAAGAGATGGACCGCAGGTACCGTACGATCAATGCAGCGGGTGCACGCAACATTTCCGTGTACAACCAGATGGTGCGATCCAAGAAACTGCCCCCTGATGATGAAACACGGGAACTGCCGAAAATCGTGATTATCATCGATGAGCTGTCGGACCTCATGTTCACGGCGCCGAAAGAGGTTGAAGAGCATATCATCAGGCTCTCACAGAAGGCCCGTGCGGCGGGTATTCACATCATCTTTGCCACCCAGCGGCCGTCCGTGGACGTCATTACCGGTACGATCAAATCGAACTTTTCATCCAGGATAGCCCTCAAGGTGCCTCAGAAGACGGATTCGAGGATCATCCTCGATCAGTCCGGTGCAGAAGAATTGCTCGGTGCCGGTGACATGCTGTTCATCGGACCCGGAGACTCCCAGCCCGTACGGGTCCATGGCGCCTACGTTTCCGATGCGGAAGTCATGCGGGTTACCGATTACCTCAGG
>JAJYYW010000010.1 GCA_021800575.1 bacterium | reverse complement strand
TTGAAAACATCTTTTTATCTTTATTTTATAGCCCGTTAAGTCTTCCCGCCCTCATCAATTTACCCACACTCTTCCACGATGAACCAAAAATGTAGGCTACAACAAATTTGTATTATTTTTTTTTGAAACTAAAGAATCTTTGTTACAAAAAGAAATAATTGAGATATTTGAAAAGATATTTATTAAACCCGATTATTTAAACTCTTATCTGAAATATAATGAGTGGAATATTGAGAATTTTCTAAAAATTTATCTAAGGTGGAGTGACGGTGTCGATATCGCTCTGAAATATTTTGGGTTGACGGGAGAAGAGCACGAACTTAGAAAAGGATTAATAGAGCTTGAACCTATAACAGCTAACGACAAGGTATATTGTAAAGATAAAATTGGTGCTGCTTTATTAAGAGTTAAAGGAGTGAAAGATCAAATTTGAAGGAAGTAATGCCGCAACCGGTTTTCAATATATCCCTTTAACCAGCGTCGAGTATGCTTTGTAGGGGCAATTCATGAATTGCCCTGCATTGAGCGGTTCATAAACCGCCCCTACAACAGCGGTAATCGATATAATTATGTCTTCTAATATAGAAGCGGACCAAAGCTCTCCTTTTCTTTACCTGTTCCCTAAAGATACATCAGAGGTTGGTGGCGATTGAAATATGCCCCCTCTTAAGATAAGAGGGGGCAGGGGGCGTTATGAAATTCAAATACAATGACCCATCATTAAAAAGAACACGTCGTACATTGAGAAATAATCAAACAGACGTGGAAAGATTTCTATGGAATCATTTAAGGAACAAACAGTTCTACGGACTAAAATTTTATAGGCAATATAGTATAGGGAAATACATTCTTGATCTTTATTGCTCAGAGTTAAAACGCGCTATTGAACTGGACGGAGGGCAACATGCTGAAGAAAATAAAAAATCGTACGATCAAATACGATCTGATTATTTGAAATCACAAGGCATAAAAGTGATGAGATTCTGGAACAACGATGTAATACAAAGCATTGAAGGTGTATTGGATAAAATAAAAGAAAATTGTAACTCCCCTGTCCCCGCTTAGTCTAAGAGGGGTATGCGGAATAATCATCGGACAAAGCCCGTTAGCTTGAGACTGATAAGTCCCTTGGCTTAGCTTGGGTGCCCCGCCCGCTTAACCTAAGAAGAGCAACGTAGAAGAATCCCGCTTGTTGTGTTATAGGACAGAACCAAAATAATCTCTCCCCCTGACATACTGCTGTCACTCCAGTCTGGTATATTCAGGGAATGAAAAATTTTACACGAAATCTTATCCAGTTAAGCATTTTCGACAGCTTATAGAGACAAAGAGGCTTAACAATGGAAGGAGGAAGATGTGGGTAGTTTTGCTGATATAATCTGGCAACTGATTCAGGTGCCTTCTGAAGCATTCATATAATAGCCAGTCCTGACGACATGCATACTCTTAGGTTATTATCTCATTAAGGTAGCTAAAGGGCAAAAAGGAGAGTAACAATGCAAACGACTGAATTAATAAAGGCCATCAGGAACAAGGATTTATATCGGTTAAAACGGTTAATTGCAGAAGGTGCCGATGTAAATGAAACAGATGGTCAGGGCTGGCAAGCTTTATTCGAAGCATCAAGCAAAGGTTATATGGATGTTGTTAAACTTCTTTCGGAAAACGGAGAAGACATAAACACCCACGATCGAACAGGTCGGTCAGCTTTACTTTTTGCAGCGGCTGAAGGTCATATTGAGATGGTGAAATTTCTTTTGGATCATGGAGCAGTGATCGATATTACATCAGAAAATACTTCAAAGGACTGTAGGCCGGATTCCATTTTATTCTATACAATAGGTTATCCGGACATTACCAGACTTTTTTTACAACATGGGGCAGATATGAACGCCAAAGACACTCAGGGTTACACTGTTTTAGCATCGGCATTGGATGCTGAATGTCTGGACACTGCGTATGTTCTTTTGGAGCATATTTCGGAGATGAGCGACATAAATGCCCGGACTGAGGAGGGGCATACGGCATTGATGTATGCCGATAAAAATGGATACACGGATATTGTAAGGACTCTAAAAAATGCCGGAGCTAAAGACGATAACATTGAACCAGCCCTCATTAACACAGCAGGCATGACAGGTCGCATGGACATGATTGAATATTTTATAGGGAAAGGGGCCAACGTAAATGCTCAAGACGATTATGGTCATTCAGCCCTTATCGAGGCCACTATTATTGAGGATTCTAAAATTATACGGTATTTGATAGAGCATGGTGCCGACGTGAATATCAAAGATAATCAAGGTGCAACGGCATTGAGTGTCGCACAGCATTACGGATACAGGGAAGTTATTAATTTACTCAAAAAAGCGGGTGCAAAAGAATAAATGAAGAAGGTTTAGATTTGAGGTCTGGTTGTTGACTAAGATTTGGGCCTCTATTTTAACTGGAAAACCTGTGTAGTGATTATACTCGTGGGTACCGTATTTCAAGTCGTAAAACCGGACCGGCTCAGGGCCGAGATCAGGCAGGAGCTTTTGGATGCCGCTATAAAACATGCAAATTTATAATGCGTTCGGTATAATCTGTAGTAATAGAGTTTAACCTGTGTTAAAGTAATTCGAGATGTGGTCAAGGATGGACTTTAAATTATCGGCACATACTACAGACATGCTGAAAGAACGAGAAATTCCGGAAGAATGGGTACAACGTACTCTTGATAACCCTGAATGGGAAAACGTTGAAAAAGACAACAATGTACATTATTTTAGAAGTATCGAGGAGCGTGGCGGACGAATCCTTCATGTGGTAGTGAATCCGCATGTTTTGCCACAAAAAGTGATTACGGTATTTTTTGACCGGAGAGCAAGGAGGCAAAAATGAGACTAAAGATTGATAACGAAAATGACGCCCTTTACTTCCGATTGGATGAATCTTCTATCGTGGAATCCGAGGAAGTACAACCCGGCGTTATCTTGGATCTCAATGCAGACGGCAAAGTAGTTGGTGTTGAGATACTCAATCTGAGCACAAGAATAAAACCTGAACAGCTCAAAGTCCTTCAATATGAAACTGCATAAATAATGTTAGGTTCAAGATTTCCGATTTACCGTAAGAATCCCCTTTTTTCTATGAGGTTACGGGCAGAAAGGCTATGCCCCAGGTTCCGGGACCGGTGTGAACGCCGGTTGTCAGGGAGAGAGGATGTATGATTATCTTCGCGTCCGGGAGCCTGTTTTGTACCAGGGGAGCGATCTCTCCGGCCACCCATGACTGATTGTCCGTGTACTCGAGCATAACGAGCGGATGGTCACCGCTGTCGGCGCATGTGTCCAGCTTTTTCAGGGCAAAGGCGATCTGGTCTTTCCTGTTTCTTACCATGCCGACCTTTTTTGCCCCTTCCGGCAGAGGGCTGACCACAGGTTTGAGGCTCAGCATGTCTCCGAAGACAGCGCCTGTCTTCGACATCCTGCCGCTGGCTGCCAGGTACGAGAGGGTGTCCAGGAAGATGTATTCCTCGCATGCAGCTGCGGCACGTCCTGCAAAATCCACGACCGCCGCTCCATCGGAGGCTGTTCTTGAGACTTCCGCGGTCGCCAGCGCTGCAAGCCCCAGCCTTCCGGAAGCCGACCCGGAGTCGATGACCTTGAGCCGGTCGCCGGGATCGTTGGTTTTTTTCCACTCCATGACCGCGCTGTAATTTCCGGTGTAGACAGAACCGACACACAGGTACAGGGCAGTGCCGTACAGGCCCAGCACTTTTTCGTAGTGCTGGTTTCGCTCTGAGATAGATGCCTGGGATGTGGTCACCTTTATTCCCCCGGACATTGCTTCATACAGCTCTTGGCTGTCCACGCGGGTCTCGGGGTAGTCTTTCGTGCCGATGGTGATGTAGCTGTCGAGCAGGGTTATGCCGAGCGTGTGTGCGTCGTCCCTGGTCAGGCTTCCCGCGGCATCGGTCATGATATGGATGGTCCGGGAGGCAGGGACCGCGGAAAACGTCTTCGTCTGTGCTTCGAGGTCATCGGACGCCCATTGGACGATGGTACCTTCGCGGGAGAGAATGTCCCGCAGGGACGACTGGTCCTTCGTATGGATGTGCAGCTTGAGACGGCCCCCGTATTCCCGGGATACGATGCTTTCGCCGATCAGGGAAAGGTTTTTGAGGGAGTCCGGTGACGGGATGTTCAACCGGACCACGGCGTCGACGCACGAACCCGATTCTATGCCGCCCGGCCGGGTATCGTGAACCGTGAGGTAATCCCGGAACAGATCGTGGACCGGGGCAAACAGCGGCTCATCGAGGTACAGCACATTGAAAAAGGCATCAAAAAATATAAACATGCCCAGCGCGCCTGCATCAACGACGTGGGCGTCCTGCAGCGGTGTCAGTTCGCCGGTTGTTTTAAGCACCGTGTCCCGCAGGCGGCCGAGCACGATCGATACCCGTGCGGCATCGGTGTCTCCGGTAGTTTCCCGGAGTGCGCGCTCCAGCTCGCTGAATACGCTGAGCATGGTCCCGGGCCGCGGGTCCGCTATGGCCTGCCATGCACGTTGTGTTCCCTCCCGCACGGCATCGATAAGCCCGGCCCCGGTATCGCCGGACAGGAGTCCGGTGAAAAATTGCGATGCGATGTTTCCCGAATTGCCTCGTGCTGTCAGAAAGAGTCTTTCAATCAGAACAGACCGGTCCCCGGCAGGAGATTTCAAAGGCATCAGGCTTATGGTTAAATTACGGCCCGTGTCGCCGTCTGCAACAGGGTACACGTTGATACTATCGAGGAGGTCTGCCCACACAGATATTCTCTCGGTACCGGCACGCAGCGCGCTGAAAAGGTCCCCTGTCATTGTGCGATCCCCAGCGCATCGCAGATTTCCTTCGGGATGTTGTATTCGATGACCGCTTCCGGCATCTTGAGCACGACCTGTTCGGTACGTCCGGCGGTACACCGGACGTTCCCGGCTTCCATGGTAATTTCGTAGTCCACCACGATCTTGCGTTTTGCCTCGAGGACCTTCGCCGTACACACGAACGCATCTTTGTACCGGAGCGGACGGATGAATTTGACAGAACCCCGGATGACCGGGAACAGGTAGCCATAGCGGCCGTAAAAATCTTCGAGACCGATACCAATGCTGTCGAACAAGCCGTCCCGTGCTGCTTCGAAGTACTCGAAATAATGTCCATGCCAGACCACCTGCATAGGATCCACGTGATGGAACGGTACCTTCAGTCTGACCGAGAATGTCCGGAGTACGTTATCTGTCATAAGGAGGATACCACGTCCGGGAGTGCACGGGTGAGTGCCTCGATGTCCTTGTCCATGGTCCGGTCGAATACCGTTGGACGGACAACGCTCCGTACCGACCTGACGATGGAGGCGAGGTTGGGTCTGCTGGCCAAGTCCCCCCGCAGTTCGCATGCCTGGACGGACGCCATCAGGTGGATAGCGACGACGCGGCCTGCAAGTTCACACTGGAGTGCGGCGTCGCGCGCGGCGATGGTACCCATACTGACCTTGTCCTGGTTGTGGGATTCGGTGGAACGGGAAAACGACGACGCGGGCATGGTATTTTTTAAGGCCTCAGCCGTGAGCGCAGATGCGGTGATCTGCATCCCTTTAAACCCGTGGTTGAGGACCTGCTTTTCCCCGTTCACATTGACCAGATTTGCCGGCAGTCCGCGGTTAAACCGGGGATCGACCAGGAGGGCCATTTGCCGGTCGGCCATGTCGGCAACCGAGGCCAGTGCACTCTTGAGCGCATCCATGGCATAGGCGATATGGCCCCCGTAGAAATTTCCTCCCATGAACATCTGGTTAATGTCGCCGTCTGCCAGCGGGTTATCGTTGGCACTGTTGATCTCGCGCGCCACCCATTGCTCTATCCAGTCCAGGGCATCGTACGCAACGCCGAGAACCTGGGGAGAACATCGTACGGAGTAGGGATCCTGCAGATCGTCTTGCCTGCTCGATTCTTCGGGACAATCCGTGCATGCCAGAAGATCCCGCAGTTTCCTGCCGGTCAGCGCCTGTCCGGGGTGCTGTTTCGAATCCGTTACGGTCGGGTGGAAATGCCGCTCATGACCCATCAGGGCGTGGAGCGAGAGTGCGCTTGCCGCAACCGCCGCGTCCGCAATCACCCGGCTTTTCTGCAGGACAAGTGCTGCAATACCGGTCATGACGGATGTTCCGTTCATCATGCCAAGGGGCTCCTTGGGAAGGAAGCGGTATGGCCTGAGTCCTGCATGCGCGAGGGCCCTGCCAGCGTTCATCCTGCGCCCATTGTACAGAACGTCCCGGTCCCCGGCAAGGCAGGCGGCAATGTAGGACATGGGGGTCAGATCCCCGGACGCACCGACAGAGCCGAGGGAAGGAACGACGGGTGTTATTCCTTTGTTGAGCAGTTGGGCCAATGCCCGCATCAGGCCTGCGGAAACGCCCGAGTACCCGCGTGCAAAGCACGCCAGTCTGCAGACCATGGCGGCGCGCGTCTCCTCTTCGCCGAGCGGCTGTCCGGTTCCGCAGCCGTGGTATTTGATGAGGTTGTTTCCGAGTTCTTCCGTGTTGTGCTTCTTGATCCTGTTGCCGCATGCAGCGCCGTATCCTGTGGTAACGCCGTAGATGGGATCGCCCGCGTCGAGGGTGCGCATGAGCACCTCCTGCGACCTCTTCAGCCTCCCGAGGAAGTCTTTCCGTGTGCTGATTGCCACCCGGGCACTGCCGCATGCAACAGCGGCAACCTGGTCTACCGTGAGGTCCTCTTCTCCTATGGTGACCAGTGCCCGGGAATCCCCGGTTCTGGATTTCTTTATAATCATCATAACTCCTTCCTGGTTAGATTCCTTCTATCTTCAGGTCTGTAAATTGTTTTTGTAAAACAGACGGTCCTACTATCTGCGCAAGCACGCGCAGGGTCCCCAGTGCAGTACCCAGGATACCCGGCGCGAAAATGCTCTGTCCCACCGCGTGTAATCCGCCGATGGGGGTACGATGCAGCGCCGCAGTTTTGAACTTCTGGCGGACAGAGCGGGAAACGCCATACGCACCTCCTTCAGGGCTGTCCATCCATGCAAGAAACGAGAGCGGCGTGTAGGCGTCTACAAGGTTGGCGCCGGGCAGGGGACCGAATGCCCGGTGTGCCCGGTCCAGGAGTACGGCCGTCTCCCGCTCCTTCGCCTCGCGGTAATCCGCCGGGCGGTGTTCCCTGGTCGTTTGTTCCCATTGCCTCCATTTGTCATACGGCCCGTCTGCGATCAGGGAGATCACATTGTAGCCGGGTTTCGAAGTTCTCCTGACATTGAAGAAGGTCACCCCGCTCCGCGGCGGCTGCTTGTCTTCCACGAAAAACGTGTTGTACGAATGGTAGGGGACCGCCTGTTCGGGCACCGCCAGATGGATGCCCACGATGCCGTGCGTTTCTTCCAATGAGGAGATCCTGTTTCTGAACGATGGCTTCAGCGCATGATCCGGGAGCATGCGGAGCATCAGTTTCGGATGTATGCCGGCGATCACCACCGGGGCGTTCAACTGCCTGCCTGATTTCAACAGGACACCCTGGACGACCTTATCCTGCACGAGGATGTTCGTCACCCGGTCATCGCAGATGATCTCGCCTCCGAGCTCACGGAACCTGCCGGCAAAGGCGTCTGCCCATGCCGCACCGCTGCTCTCGTGCTTCCATGAAGACATAAGATACGATGCGAGGGAGGAACTCCACAGGTACAGGGGACATTCGTCCGGACCGACACCGATCCATCCGAGGGGTATGGACAGGAGACCGCGCAGCCTGTGCGAGCATCCGAGCGTGTCGAAATAATGTTCAAGGGGCTGCAGGTGGAGCGACAGGTCGAATTCCTGGTTTTTTTCAAAGAGGAGTTGTTTCAGGGAAAACTGCTGCAGGGTGCTGCGCAGCAGGGAAACGATCTCCCGTACCTGCCGTGGTTCTGCGGGAAATGCACGATGGAGGTTTTCTTCGAACTGGCCGATGCCCGGGGGAAAATGGAAAGTCGTGTCCGGTAGTACGTACTTGTCGACAATGCCGTCGTCTCCCATACGCACGCAGGGCAGGCGCGAGGAAACACCGAGGAGGTCAAAGATCTGGCGCAGCGGCTGTCCTGCATCCAGGGCTCCAACATAATGGATACCGACTTCGCACTCGATTCCCTTCCTGGTATAGCTCCTCATGAGCCCTCCGGGAAGTTTGTTTTTCTCTACAACCGTTACCCGGTAGCCCAGCTTTGCAAGAACGATCCCCGCAGTCATACCGCCGATGCCCGAGCCGATAATAATGACAGAATCACGGTCGTTCATGGATTCCTCATGACGGATGAATACCCAGCGCGGTCCAGGAGGGACCGAAGCCCATCACGAGGATGCCCCGGTTGCCCAGAGAAACGTCTCCGGTGCCGGTCAACCCTCCTGCAAGGAACCCTGCCTTGATTGATTGAACAGCCAACACGGTCGCGACTGCAGAGGCTGCCGCATACTGTCCCGTGTACTTCCGGTAATCGATGACCGGTCCGCTGAACCCTGAACGGGCGAGAAAACCGGACAGCTGCCTTCGAGCCAGCGCTTCGTGCGCAGCGGGGATGCCGGCAAAAATCGCGCCGTAGTCTGCCCTGAGGTCACCCCCTGATCCGAGGCTGTTCGCAGCTGCCTGTCCCGAATCGTCAGGCGACCTGCCGTATCCGAGGACCGTTATTGCCGGTCCGGCCGATGGAAGAGAAGACGCAACCGCCCTGATGGCCCCGCCGCCGTCCGAGGGTACCGGATCGAGTGCGGCAGAAGGGTCCAGGATCGGAGTCAGCACATGGTGCGTCTCGTCCGCACCGAAGAGGAGCAGCTCTTCTTCTTCGGAAGCAAGGAGACTCGCACTATAGAGGGCCTGCTCGAAGGAGTAATCCCCGCCGGTCGCCGTGATGTTGGCGCCCATGGACTTAAACTCCATGGCAACCTGGCCTGCGGGTGCATTGTGAACCGAATTGATGAAATCGGTTGGACTGGAAAATTTCATATCCGATTCGAACAGCTTGGTCAGAAAATCGTACGTTTCCGAAAGCGGCCCCCACCCGGTACCGAAGAATACCGAGGAAGGCCTGGCTGATGTCCCGGCGTGTTTCTGTGCAGCTGTTGCGAGCGCAAGCGCCATGCGCGGCAGCCTCTTGAGGCGGCGGACCTGGCGTTGGGGAAGGTCTTTCGATATCTCCTCGTCGGACAGCATACCCGCGACCGGATTACCCTGTGAAAACCGCCCGAACGAAGCGGACAGATCACCATATCCGGTCAGGCATGCAAGCCCGGTGATAACCAGCCGCTTTGGCCGCGCCGGGGGCTGCTGCCCGAATGCCGCACCCGCGGATCCGATAACAACCGCGGCATTATTGCCGCCGAAGCCGAACGAGTTCGACAGAGCTGTTTTTACCGGGGCGGATTCGGTTGCATGCAGGGGAACGATGCCGAGGGAGGGGTCGGGATTGGTACACCCGGTAGTGCCGGGCATCATGCCTTCTGCTATGGACAGTGCACACAGAGCGGCCTCAACAGCACCGGCTGCACCGAGTGAATGCCCGGTCATGCCCTTGGTGGATGAAAGGGGCGGTACGTGATCTCCGAACAGTGACCGCAGGGCCGCTGCCTCGGAAGCATCGTTGTCCCTCGTTGCCGTTCCGTGGAGATTGATGTATCCGATATCGCCCGCCGCCAGCCCTGCATCCGATAGTGCGTCCCGCATGGCCTTGAGCGCACCGTCTCCCGTGGGGTGGGGGGCTGTCGGATGATACGCATCGCACGAAACACCGGCGCCCAAAATCCGGGCTACAGAATCCGGGGGCGGGCTCGGTGCCGCTTCGAGCAGGAGCATCGCTGCGCCTTCTCCCAGCGTTATTCCGGCGCGGTCCCTGTCAAGCGGACGTGCGCCTGCAGGATCCAGCAATTGCAGGGAAAGAAATCCGAAATAGGTGAACCGGCACAGGGCATCGACACCGCCGACAAGCACCTTGTCTGCTTTCTTCTGCCGGATCATCTCGAGTGCTATCTTGATGGCTGCTGTGCCGCTGGAGCACGCGGTCGACAGGGCAATCGCCGGGCCCGTGCACCCGAGGTGCCGGGCCAGATAGGTAGCCACGGTTCCCGCTCCATGGTATGCGTATGCCCCGGCAGATGTTGATCTTTCCCTGAGCAGGACCTCGGTTTTTGGCATGCCGCCGGTGGTGACTCCAATGACTATGGCATCCGGTGCGCCCTGTTTTCCCGCCAGTGCATCGTGTGCCGCGGCAAGCGCAAGCGCATGGGTCCGGGGAACGCCATCCTCGGTCGCAAAGGATACATCAACCGGTGCAAGAGGTACGTGCTGGTCAGGGCTTACGCCAAAAAGGTTGGCTGACCGTATGCCGGATACGCCCTGTTTGAGTGCATCGAGTGTTGCGCCGGATCCCCTTCCCAAGGGGCTGATAATACCCAAACCTGTGATAAAAATACCCGGCAGCGGCATCTGGGGCACATTAAACTAAGGTACTGTTATCATGAAGGTAATGTGCCAGAGCATTGAATGAAGCAAATACCTTTTCCCCTAATTCCTTGTTATCTATTTTTACCCCGTAGTCTTTCTCGATTACGGTAACCAGTTCCAGGATGTCGATAGAATCCATACCAAGTTCATTGCCGACCAGCGGAGCATCGTTGTCGATCTGGTCGGGACGGATATCTCGTATGTTGAGGAGATCAAGTACCTTTTTTTTGAGTTCATCGGTCAATTGATCGACTGACAATGTGCCGACGGACGGCTTTTCAGCTTGCTGCTTTCCGGTCTGTGAGTCTGCCATGTTCGATTTTCTCCTTCAAGTATTCTGATACAAGTCTGATCGTGGTGAGTTTTGGATAGTCCGCTTCTGCTATGTTGACCGAAAACTCATCCTTAAGAACAAGAACAACCGTTATGAGATCCATGCTATCAATACCGAGTTCCTCCATCAGGTGCATGTCCGGATCCAGCGTCTCGGGAGTGACATCTTCGAGCTTGAGTTCGTTAATGAATATCTCCGAAACCCTCCTCTGAATGTCTTCGAGCGTCAGGTCTTTGGTATTTGTTATCATCATTACCTCCTTATCGTTACGAGTGGTGATAGACAATGTTAATTAAAATTGCACGGCGTTGTCAAGCTACCCTTGAGCCATTCTCAGGGCCGTACCGGCTGCGCGTGCCTGTTATTTTCAGCGATTACCGGATTGTCCTTTCGCTTGTCCCGGTAAATTTGAAGGAACAGCTTGCTCATCTTGACGGATTGGGATTCCTCCTTGTAGAAGTTGTCCCATGCATCATAATACAACCGCTGGAGGGTATCCGGAGACATCTGTTTCGGCTGGAAGACCACGGTAGACGCGTTGTAGTGGTTCCAATCGGTGTCGAATATCCTGCCTTCCGATTTCATTTGTTCGTAGACCTGAGTGCCCGGGAATGGGGTAAGGACTGTGAATTCGGCGAGATCGAGCTCTACGGTTAGAAGGAAGTCAACGAATCTTTTAATAAAGTCTTCCGTGTGTTCGTCCATACCGAGGAGAATGGTGCCTTCAACGCCGATGCCGTAATCGTGAAACATCTTTATCCTATCCTTGATCTTGTCCGAAATCGTGTAAATGGCATGATAGACATACCAGCAGCCCGCCTTCCGTGCCAGGTTCAAAACCTCGGGTGTCGGAGAAATGGGGTGCGATACCCAGCGTTTGCCCATGCCTTCCATTG
>JAJYYW010000351.1 GCA_021800575.1 bacterium | reverse complement strand
CGGTTCCTCGACCGGCTGTGGAGGCTTGTCTATAAATACAGAGACCGGGTGCAGGGCATTCCCCGGAACGCTGCGGCGAACGAAAACGATGGATCCCTGCATATCAGGCGCCTGACGCATAAAACGATCAAGCGCGTGACGGACGACATCAAAGACCGGTTCCATTTCAATACCTGCGTCAGTGCGCTGATGGAGATGCTCAACAGCCTGTATGATCTGGATGAAAAAGGAATCAAAGATGCAGACCTTCCCGCTTTCAGGGAAGCCCTGGACACCGTGATCGTCCTGCTCAACCCTTTTGCACCCCATATCACCGAACAACTGAACCAGGAGCTTGGGAATGCTCCCCTGACCTCAGCCGTATGGCCGGCATTCAATCAGGGGTTCATCCGGGATACCAGTGCGACAATCGTGGTCCAGGTCAACGGCAAGCTTCGGGGACAGGTGCGTGTACCGGAAAACAGCGATGAGCACGCTGTCTTCGATGCCGCCGCGGCCGATGAAAAGATACGATCGTACTTCGGCGGTAAACCGGTCAGGAGGCTTATTCTGGTGAAAAACAAGCTTCTGAATATCGTTGTGTAGCCTCGTGAAACCATCCGGAGGAGCTGGTTATCCTTATTGACAAAAACGATGAAGTGGTGTTGTGTAGAGCTAACGAATCTTAACTAAGGAAAAAAACATGAAAAAATATTTTTTGCTTGTTGTTTTTGTCATCCTAACCGTTGCGGCAGGCTGTGAAAAGGGAAACCAGGGAGCGTCTGCCGGATCCATCACCGGCCATGTGCTTGAGCTGGGAACGAATACACCGGTTGCAGCGGCCGTGGTCACAACGTACCCGCTCGGTATAACCACAACCACGTCGGCTGACGGCAGCTTTACACTTGCATCACTGCCCCTGGGAAATTATAAATTCATATCACAGGCACCCGGATACATATCACAGACAACGGATTTTATCGTGGTGACCGCTTCCGGCATCAACGATCTGAATCTGTACCTCAGCCAATACCCGGCAACATCCATGGTGATTGCAAACGCGGGCAACAACCGGTACAGCGCAGGATACGGGACCACGGTAAGACTATCGGCGGGTGCAAGCTCGTCGTACAACAACGCACCCATTTCTTATCAGTGGGTCCAGGTATCAGGACCGGCCGTCTCGCTCGTATCACCGACAACCGCAGCACCGACATTCATGACCCTGCCGATCAACCAGCTCGTCCCTATACCGGACAACTTCGGACTGCTCGGCATAACACCGACAGAAACAGGTTCGTACACCTTTATACTCTACGCAACAGCAAATGGTTTTTCGGATTCATCGTTCGTTACCGTATCTTCGGCACAGCCGAAGCCTGTGATCACCAATGAAGTCGGCTACCTGTTCTCGAATGAAACACTGGAGAGGGCAAACGTCCCGGTCGGCTCTGTTGTGTACCTCAACGGCGGCATCAATGCACCGGCAAAAAGCACGAATTCCATTACATCCTATGCGTGGTCATTCGTATCGACACCGCCTTCCTCTGTTGCGGCATTCGACAACCCCGCATCGCAAACCCCGTCGTTTGTACCGGATATGGCTGGCAACTACGTGATCAACCTCGCCGCAGGAACAGCGGGAGGGACGGCCAACGAAACCTTCACCGTCACGGCGAACAGCTATGTCGGTGCAAAGGACTGCGAACTGTGCCACAACGGCAGCCTGATGACCGATGTTACGACAGGATACCAGGCAACAGGGCACGCCAATGCCTTTAATGCTTTGAGTTCAGCCGCGAGCGTGGATGAAAGCTGTCTGCAGTGCCACACCACCGGTTTCGATAAAACCGTGAGCGCTGCAAACGGAGGCTTTGACGATATAGCCCATGACCTTGGCTGGGTCATCACGGCCCCGGTCTCGGAACAGGCGTTGCCGGCAGCCCTGCAACCCATGGCAAACGTGGGCTGTGAGTCGTGCCACGGTCCCGGCAGTACACACACCGGCTCTTATTCATTCAACACCAACGTATGCGCACAGTGTCATGACCATGCACCGTTTAACCCGGAGTACACGCAGTGGCTCAACTCGCCGCATGCGCAGTCCGTGTCTCCCGGCGGGCTTAATCTTGCACTGCCATACCTCGCATCGTGCCGGGCATGCCACTGGTCTCTCAACATCGTTGAGACGAACATGGAAGGCCAAGGACCCGTTCCTTTCGTGACATCGGACGAACAGCCGATAAACTGTGTTGCATGTCATGACCCGCACAACGGTACAAACCCGTACTCCTTGCGCTTCTTTAACAGCGTGCCGGTCGCAGGCGGGGCATTCACTATGACCGGTGTGGGGCTGGGAGCCATCTGTATGAAATGCCATACGGATCAGACGCCCGATGCAAACGCAGCTGCGGGCATCGGCAGCGAACTGCACGAGACCACTGCAGAGGTTTTCGCACAGGGGCAGGGCTTCACCGGTGCAGGCGCGGGTGCGTACGCCGCAACGATAACTGAAAGCTCGTATCATGCAGGCGCAGGGGATTTCCCTGACCT
>JAJYYW010000350.1 GCA_021800575.1 bacterium | reverse complement strand
GTGAGCCGTTGATAGTACGCAGCGGCGGCTGCATAGTTGCCCATCCTTTTATAGTAGACCCCCATGTACAGATTGCTGTACAGGTCCGCGGTGTGCGTGTCAGCGTAGGTTTTCAGTGCGGCGATGTCCTTTTCCGAGGCGTTGCCGTACTGCATATTCATGACGCCGGTGAAGGGTTCTTCCGTCGGTTTCACAATCGTTGCCACGGTGACGAGTGATATAAAGGTCAGTACCCCGAGAAAGATCAGGAATCCCGCGCTCACCAGCCGCTCGGCCGGTTTCTGATAGATAAAGGTGGCAGCGAGCCAGAAGACCAGGAGCCAGAGAAAGCCGGCACCGAAGAGGAAGGGAAGGAGTATGACGACGACGGAGAATACCACAACAGCGTACGAGGGCAGGTGCTCGGGTACGAGCGATCTGAGGAGCATGTAGATCTGCACATAATATCGGACGATGAGGATCAAGGCGAAGAAGAAGAGTACGATGAGCAGGGAGAGTGTTATATTGATAAGCCTGTTGGTGGCGAATCGCAGGATATTGTAGGGATCGCCAAAAAAGTTGATGATGCCGCGGGAAAGATCGGCGGCGGCAAGGGAATAGTCCGCCCCGGTACCGGAGAGCCGGGTGTACGAGCTATCGAAATAGGGCTCCGCCATCGAGGGTGATAGCTCCCTGGCGTATCGCAGGAATGCTTCGTCATGCAGAGTCCTGTAGGTGTCGAGGAAGACAAGACTGTAGGGATACAGGTTCATAAACCCGCTGTTCAGTTTTATGGCGTTCATCTCCCGGACTGTCCGGCCTATGGTGTCCGGCGTTTTCCCGCCGGCAGACCATGCGCGGGAAAGCTCGGGGAAGAACGCGGTCTCCGAGGGTGCCATGACGGCCTGTGTCGGCAGTGCGCCGGTTGTAGCCGTGATAACGGAATACTTCTCGAGATTCACGGGCAGGGACGTCTGCGTGAAGCCGAACGCTTTTGGAACAACGGACAGAGACAGGATGCCCACTAGGAGAGCTATGGCATGCACTATGTTTTTTATACCCATATAATTTCGATATCCCGCCGTACCGGATCCCGTACTCAAATTAATATATATCATTCCTCATGGAGCGAAGTCAACGACGCCCGAATCCCACCTGTTTATTCTGTTTGACTTTTATATGCTCCGGACTTTAACATGGACGGTGCAGTCAGAAAGGAGGGCTTATGGAACTTGCGTACAAAAACCTCAGGCAGATGGTTGAAGGCCAGGCGCAGGAGAACGGCGGCAAGATTTACCTTTATTTCTACGATGACCGCATCACCTTCCGTCAGTTCAACGAGCGGGTCAACCGCTTTGCAAACGGTTTGAAATCCCTGGGGGTAAAAAAGGGAGATACAGTCCATATTTATATGAACAACTCCCCGGAATTCCTGTACGCAGCGCTTGCGGCGAACAAGCTGGGAGCAATCACGGGGCCCATCAACTGCTGGTGGAGTGCGGCGGAGGTCCAGTTCCTGCTCAACGACTCCGGCGGTGAATACCTGGTCGTGGAGGGGGCGTACTATGACAATATCGCCTCTGTCCGGGACGGGCTGCAGTTTCTCCGGCACATCATTTATTACGGAGACCAGGCCCCGGCCGGTACAACCGCTTTTCGCGATCTCATGGAGCACTCCCCTGATCTCGGACCGGCGGACATCCGGCCTGATGACGACGCCTACCTCTTCTATACCTCCGGGACCACCGGCAAGCCCAAAGGCGCACTGCTGACGCACGCCAATGCGCTGTACGCTGTTATGGGCGTGCGCTCTGTGCTCCACGCGGACCAGGAGAACGGTGACGAAGTCGCCCTGATCTTTTTGCCCTTGTTCCACGTGAACGCCATGATGTCCATGATCAGCGGGCTGTACTCGGGGGTTACCATCACCCTGCGGACCACGTTTTCCGCCTCTGAGTTCGGGGAGGTCGTCGAGCGTTACGGCGTTACGTTTTTCAGCGGTGTACCCGCCATCTACAACATCCTGCTCCTGATTGCGGACGACCTGAAAAAACACAACCTGACCAGCCTGAAGTTCGGCGTCTGCGGTGCGGCACCGCTCGCCGAGGAGACCTTCAAAAAATTCGAAGCCGCCTTCGGCGTCAAGATCGTCGAAGGGTACGGTCTTACCGAGGGCACCGTTGCAAGCACCCTCAACCCGCTCGACGGTACGAGGAAGATCGGTTCCATCGGAAAGGCACTGCCCGGGCAGGAGGTCAGAGTCATTGACGATAACGGGAACGAGGTGCCGGTGAACGGGATTGGCGAGATCGTTATTCGCGGGGGCGCGGTTATGAAGCGCTACCACAACAGGCCCGGGGAAACCGCGCAGACCATTGTCGACGGATGGCTGCACACCGGCGATATCGGCTATGTCGACCGGGACGGGTATTTTTACATCGTGGACAGGAAAAAAGATCTCATCATCCGCGGCGGGGAGAACATCTACCCCAAGGAGATAGAGAGCGTGCTCTACGAGCACGCGAAGGTGATGGACGCGGCAGTGATCGGTGTCCCGGACAAGGT
>JAJYYW010000349.1 GCA_021800575.1 bacterium | reverse complement strand
TAGACTACCTGCCCGCCGCACAGGGTATGACCGTTACCACACCCATTCCGTAAACAGGCCAATCGTGCGTCAGACGGGATTGACAACAGACTGGAAAGCAGGACCCGGGAAAGTCCCCGCGCCGCAGGGGGATACCTGCGGCGGCCAAGCAACGGGGTTTACCCTGCTTGAGGCGCTGATCGCGATGGCCATCCTTGCCGTTATCATGACGTTTGTTTATCTTTCCTTCTTTACGGCATTCAGGGCAAAGTCGTACGTGGAACGGCGCAACGAGGTGTACCAGGTCGGAAATCAGATCATGTTTCATCTGAAACGAGAGCTCAGCTCTGCGTTTCTCGATGTGACTCCCGCGGGGATGATAGAACCCTATACCTACTTTGTGGGTGTGAAGGACAAGTGGAACGATGAGCCGATGGACAAGCTGTTCTTCACGACCCTGTCCCATGTCGACATACCGCTGGGGAGCGGGATTGCAGGGTCCGATTATGGAGCGATAGGGTATGATTCGCAGATCAATGAAGACAAGAACGTTGTTTACCTGGTGCACCGCGAGACGCCGTTTTTCATATCCGAGCCGCTGGTCCAGGGGCCGGGCTTCGTCCTGACGAAATCCATCGTCAGCTTCGAGCTGTACTATTTCGATGCTAACTCGAAACAATGGCTCGATGCATGGGACACGAGAGTGCAGGGCACCAATTATCTGCCCTACGCCGTTCTGATCCAGATGGTGCTCAAGGACAAGAACGGCGTTCCTGTCACCTTCCGGCAGATCGTGCGGCTGAGGATGGCGCAGTGAAGAACGAGCGCGGACAGGCACTCATCATTGTGCTGCTCATCGTGGCAATCCTCGTGGCCGTGGTCGTTGAGTTCGCCTACACGACGCGGGTCAACATCGATATAACCATGCGCATGCGCGACAGCATCCAGGCGAAGCGCATTGCGGCCGCGGCCCTGGAGATAGAGAAGAATATCCTGCTGCTCGACATGAGCATCAGTCCGAATGCGGACTACGCTGTGACCGGGGAGCTCAACGAGAAAGCACAGCTGTGGTCGCAGATCGCCAATTTTCCCCTGCCGGTCACCATCAAGGATCAAAACATCGGTATCATGCGCGGGCTCATCAGTGATGAAGAGGGGAAATTTGATCTCAACGCACTGATAGGTTCCGATACCATTACCGCGAACCAGACACTCGACGGCATTTGCCGGCGCTTATTCGAAGAGCTCAAGCTCGATCCGAACACCGTGGATGTCATCGAAGACTGGATCGATTCCGACGAGCTGCCGCGGCCGTACGGCGCCGAGAGTGAATACTACGAGGCTCTCAATCCTCCGTACCGGGCAAAAGATGCCCCCCTCGACTCGGTGACCGAGCTCAAAATGATGAAGGGGATCGATCCGAAGACGTTCAATGTCCTGATGGGGAAAACGGACATCAACGGCAAACCGTTGCTGCAGCCGGCGGACGCCATGGACAGCCCGTATTTCACCGTGTTCCCGAAATTCTACGATCCGAACTCGCCGTTCCGTATCAATGTCAATACCGCAGCGCCGGTTCTGCTCGCCGCCATGTATAATCTCGATGATTCACAGGTGCAGGACATTGTGGCAACCCGCGAACAGACGCCGTTTTTGTCCATCGGAGCATTTACGAGCGAGCTTTCGAAGGTAGGGGTGGATCTGAACAATCCGCAGGTCCAGGCGGTGAACGGGTATATCGATGTCAAGAGCGATTACTTTTCCGTTGATGGCATCGGGATCATCCAGGACGGTGTGACCTATATCATTCGGGCGGTGTACTACCGGAACAGGCAGACACGCACATTCACACTCCTGTACTGGCGGGAAGAACCGTTTAATAATTGATCCCTCCTCTGTATTTTCTTGATTTTTACGAGTGTTTTGGATACACAGGAAACAGCCGGGAGGATAACCTATGACAGAATACATACTCGCAATTGATCAGGGAACGACATCCACGAAGGCATTATTGATAGATCCCTCTCTCAATGTGGTTGCAGTTGCGAGCCATGAGCTGCCCCAGATTTACCCGAGGCCCGGTTGGGTCGAGCATGACCCCGGACTTATCATCAAGATTACGTACGACAGCATCAAGGGAGTGCTTCAGAAAGCGAATATAGATCCGCATAAGATCGCGGTGATCGGCATAACCAACCAGCGTGAAACCACGGTCATGTGGGATAAAAAAACGGGACAGCCCGTGTACAACGCCATTGTCTGGCAGTGTAAGAGGACGGCCGGCCTCGTGGATAAACTCAGGTCCGCAGGGTACGAAAAGCTTTTCAGGAGCACGACAGGGCTTGTTCTCGATCCCTATTTTTCCGCGACCAAGATCATGTGGCTTCTCAACACGGTGAGCGGCCTGCGGAGCAGGTCACAGAAGGGCACCATCGCCTTTGGAACGATCGACACCTGGCTGTTGTGGAACCTGACCGGCGGCGTAAGCCATGCGACGGATGTCAGCAACGCGTCGAGAACACTGCTGTTCAACATAAAAAAACTGGTCTGGGACGAACACCTTCTCCGCGTGACC
>JAJYYW010000348.1 GCA_021800575.1 bacterium | reverse complement strand
ATCGTACTTGGAGCGCTTGTCTGCATCGCCGAGGACCTGGTATGCTTCATTGATCTCTTTGAATTTCTCTTCGGCCTTCTTTTTGTCGTTGGGGTTCAAATCAGGGTGGTACTGGCGTGCGAGTGTCTTGTACGCCTTTTTGATCTCTTCCTGCGTGGCGCCTTTGCTTACGCCGAGTATTTTATAATAGTCTTTGTATTCCAAGATTCACCTCATTACATCAAAAGATAATGTACAAATGCAGGGATATCAAGGATTTGAGCCAGCCGGGCAGCAGCCGCAGACAGACCGGATTGCACGTCCGGTCATTTCGCGTTGTGTACGACGACCCTGTTTCTCCCGGCCCTTTTTGCCGCGTACAGTGCATCGTCTGCATACTTGAGGAACACGTCGGCGGTTTTTATAGAATCGTCGGGCAGGCACACGATGCCGATGGATATGGTGACCGTTTTTATCTTCGTACAGATGTCCGAAAGGTCCTGCTCCCGGATCTCAGTCAAATACCTGTTTCCGACACTGGCTGCCCCGGTAAGGTCGGTCTCCGGCAGAAGGAGGACGAATTCTTCCCCGCCGTACCGTGCGCAGCTATCTATCTTTCTCAGGTCTGTCTTGAGCACCCGTGCCACAACGGTGAGCACCTTGTCGCCGATCAGGTGTCCGCAGTTGTCGTTCACGGATTTGAAATAATCTATATCCGCCATCAGCAGGGACAACGCCCTGTTGTAACGCTTGGAGCGTTCGAATTCCCGCTCGAGTATGTTAAAAAAGTATCGCCGGTTGAACAACTCGGTCAGCGGGTCGGTGTTCGACAGAGTCTCGAGCTTTTCGTTTACCTGTTTGAGCTCGTCCTGTAAAAGTTTGATACGCAAATGTGCCTTTACCCGTGCGACCAGCTCGAGCGGGTTGAACGGTTTGAGAACGTAGTCCTGGGCGCCTTCCTCCAGTCCCCGGATCTTATCATTCATGTCGTCCCTGCCGGTGACAATCAGGACAGGTATGTTATCGTAATCCTGGCGCGCCCTTTTTAACCGCAGGAATTTAAAGCCGTCGAAATCCGGCATGATAAGATCGCAGACAATCAGGTCGGGCGTATTGGAAAGCATGCTTTTGAAGCCTTTCAATCCGTCCGGTGCTTCATAGAATGCATCAAAAAGACCTGTTTTTTCGAGAACGGCTTTTATCTCATTGCGTTCCTGCTGAGAATCATCAATAATCAATACACTGTGTATCATTATATTCTGGTCTCTGTTCTTCTAGTATTGCATGAATTATACCAATCCTGATCAATGTTAACATTATAAAAAATAAGATGTTTTATTTTTAACAAAACGATTTTTTACAATTATTGCATGAAATGTCAACTTTTTTTGATATTTTGTGATGAATATTAAACAGTTACATTTTTCAAGCGTAGTGAATTTGAAACGACCGTTACAGAACTGAACGCCATGGCAAACGCAGCGATGACAGGGTTGAGCAGTACATGAAACCACGGGTAGAGGATACCGGCTGCAACCGGGATAGCAATGATATTGTAGAAAAATGCCCAGAAAAGGTTTTGTCTGATTATTGCCATGGTGGATCGTGCCAGATTCAATGCACGCGGTATTGCCGTCAGGTCGCTACCGATCAAGGTAATATCCGATGCTTCTATCGCAACGTCTGTGCCTGCTCCGATGGCTATGCCGAGGTCCGATGTGATCAGAGCAGGTGCGTCGTTGATCCCATCGCCGACCATCGCCGTTTTATCGCCTTTCTGCTGGTAGTGGGAGACAGCCTGTGCCTTTCCTGCGGGTAGCACGCCTGCCATCACGTCATCGATCCCGAGCTGGCCTGCTATCGCTGAGGCCGTGTCCTCGTTGTCTCCGGTCACCATCGCTATCTTCATACCGTGCCGCTTCAGCTCTGCGATTGTCTGCCGTGCGTCATGCCTCGGAACATCCTGCAGAGCCAGCATGCCGGACACGGTATCATTGAGCCTGACGACGAGAACCGTCTTCCCCTGCGATGAAAGCACTTTTCCCTCATGCCCACGGGGCTTTTCGACGCTCACCCGGACGTTTCCGGCCGTGCCGGTGACACCAACGCCGGCCTGCGCCTTGAACGCGTCGACATGCAGGAGCGGTACATCGTGTTCCCGCGCATAGTTCACGATCGCCTGCGCGAGAGGGTGTTCGGAAAGCGATTCTACGGATGCCGTGTAAGAGAGCAGGGTAGTCAGGTCTGTGCCGGCCGGAATAATATCCGTGACCACGGGTTTTCCCTGCGTGAGGGTACCGGTCTTATCAAAGAGTATCCGCCTGATGCCGTACGATTTTTCAAGACTTTCGCCGCCCTTGATCAGGATGCCGTGTTGCGCAGCCTTGCCGATGCCGACGATCACCGCGGTCGGCGTTGCGAGACCCAGTGCGCAGGGACAGGCGATGATAAGCACGGAGACCATGTTGGTCAACGCAAACGGTATAGAATATCCGGTGACATACCATACGATGCCCGTGATCAACGATAGGGCGATCACCGCGGGAACGAAATAGCCTGCAACCGTGTCCGCGAGCC
>JAJYYW010000347.1 GCA_021800575.1 bacterium | reverse complement strand
TGATGAAGCTCACCATCTCGGATATGTTTTCAATCGCCTGGCTGATAAATTTACTGCTCTTGGACTGTTCCTCCATGGAGTTCTTGACCTGTTCGGAAACGCTCCTCATCCGCTCGGACGCCTTGGTGATCTGTTCCGACCCCCGCGCCTGTTCCTGCGTTGCCTTCGCTATTTCCACCATCATGGTCGTGATATTGGTTATGGCGTTGGTCACCTCTTTTGATGCCTTCGTCTGATCCTGGGTTGCCCGTGCTATCTCCCCGGACATCAGGCTCGCCTGGGAAGAGCTCTCGGATATCTTCAGGAGGGCGGATCCCGCGGAGTTTGCGAGCTCGCTTCCCTTCTCAACCGCCGTGTTGACAGAAACGACGGATTCCCTCGCCTGGATGGATTCTGCCTGGACGGCGCGTATGATGTTCGTTATCTCCTTGGTTGAAGCAGCGGTCCGCTCGGCCAGCTCCTTGATCTCGTCCGCAACCACCGCAAAGCTTTTGCCATACTCACCGGACTGCGAGGCGATAATCGCGGCGTTGAGCGCGAGCAGGTTGGTCTGCGCCGTCACTTCTTCAATGACGTTCAGGATCTTCCCGATATCGTCGACCTTCTGTACGAAGCTGCCGATGGTCTCCGCGACATGGTTCGATGCCTCCTTGATCTGCTTCATGCCTTCGATGGTGATATTCACGGACAGGACGCCCTCCTTGGCGTCCGCCATGACCTTGTTGGCTATCGCGAACGTTTCATTCGTGTTCGCTTCTATCTGCTTCGTCGAGGCATCCATTTCAACGATAGACGTTGCTGTTTCGTCCGTTATGCGCAGGAGCTGATCCACGTTACCCGCGACCTGTTTGATCGACGCGCTCATCTCCTCTATGGACGACGTGGTCTCTTCTATGGCGGACGAGAGCATCTCCACATTTTCGAGCACCTCTTCGATGCTGGACGACAGCTCGAGGACCGACGAGGCGCTTTCCGTGGACGACGTATGCAGGGTATCGGTGTTCTTCGCTATATCCTTGATCGATGCATTCAACTGGGTCATGGACGAGGTGGTATCTTCAACCGATTTCTGCTGTACTTCCGAGGACTCGAGCAGGGAGACGGCGCTGCCCGATATTTTGTGGACCACATCCCCGATGGCCTCGGACGTTGCACGGACGTTCCCGAGGACCTTTCTGAGGCTCTCGGACATTGCATTGAAAGACCCCGCGAGCAGTCCTATTTCATCCTTGGACCGGGATGGCACGGTCTGGGTGAGATCCCCTTCCGAAAGGGCGGACGCCCGTTCGGCAATGACCGGAATCTGACCCACGATACGCTGTACGAACACGAACGTCAGTACGGTGCCCAGAACAAAGTTGATGAGGATGATCAGGACGGCACCGAGGAGCAGGGACGTAAACCGCTTGCTGATACTGGCAAAGGACATGCCGAGGTACACGTACCCCCGCACGGTCTTCGATTGCCCTGCCTGTCCCTGGCCGGAGATGGCCGCGCTGGTGGTAACAACATCCCTGTTGATCGCAAGGAACTTACCGGCCGGTCCGAGTTCGATCGTTTCGCTTTTTTCCTTCGGGCTCGACAGAATTGCGTTCATCTCGTTCGAGAGCCCGGATTGCCTGAACTTGGAAACGAGAATGTTCCCCTTGTTGTCCGTGACCACGACGTACGCGATATCCTTATCCTTCAGGATATTGTCCATGAGCTCGCCCAGCAGCACCTTGTCTTCCGCGATGACACCGAAGCGTATGTTGTAGGCGAAATTCTCGGCAATCACATCGCCCCGCCGTCTGAGCTCATCGATGGACACGGACCTGGTCAGGAGGAGGTAGTACCCGCTATATATGGCGCTGAGTATAACGATGCCCCAGATGATATAAATAATAAATTTCAATCGCAGGCTGTGCCGAATGGTTTGGAACTCGCCTATAAATTTCATTCCTTTCCTCCTGTATCCGGTTTTTGGTTTTTAAAAACAAGATTTTTGAACTGGACCCGTTCCGTTGATGTCAGTATCCTGTCCAGATTCAGCACCAGAATGATTCTGCCCCGGTCGCTGACGACGCCGGAAAGATACTCGGACTCTATTCCCTGGACTATCTTCGGCGGAGGCAGTACCTTCGCCGCGGGCACCCGGAGAACCTCCCTGACCCCGTCAACGATGAGGCCCGCAACCTTGTCGACGACCCGTATGATGACGATCCGTGTTTTTTCCTGGACGACCCCGGCAGGAATCTCGAACCGCTTCCGCATGTCTATTACTGGTATAATGTCCCCGCGAAGGTCGATGACGCCCTCCAGGAATTCGGGGGCCCGAGGTACCGGTGTCACCGGCATGTACTTAATGATCTCCACAATCTTCATGATATCGATCGCGTAGAACGAACTGCCGATGTTGATCAGGATAAGCTGGGCATTGTTTTCCGGTGCCCCTGCTGCCTGGCCGTTTGTCTTTTCCTGTATCGCTGCCATGTCTCTCATACCTTGAGCATATCGGACTGTTTCAGTATTTCT
Source organism: bacterium (assembly GCA_021800575.1). Classification (GTDB taxonomy): domain Bacteria; phylum JAMCPX01; class JAMCPX01; order JAMCPX01; family JAMCPX01; genus JAJYLM01. The sequence goes on along the minus strand of JAJYYW010000347.1, from coordinate 44 downwards.
TCAAGCTTCAACAGAACGGTAAAACCTCCTTTACTGGTACTGAT
>JAJYYW010000346.1 GCA_021800575.1 bacterium | reverse complement strand
TTGATCACAGACGATCTGGTCAAGAAGATAGAGGATGCGGGCGTCGAGAGTGTGGTCATCCGATCCGTGCTGACCTGCAGGTCCAGGGGCGGCAGGGTCTGCGCAAAGTGTTACGGGCAGGACCTTGCACGCGGCAAACTGGTCGACATCGGGGAGGCGATCGGCGTTATTGCCGCACAGTCCATCGGCGAGCCCGGCACCCAGCTGACTATGAGGACCTTCCACGTGGGAGGTACCGCGAGCAGGAAAGTTGAGCAGAACTCCCTCGAGGCGAAGTACGACGGCATCGCGAAGTTCATCGGTCTGAAGACCGTGCAGAAAGAAGACGGCTCCACGATCGTCATGAACCGGCATGGCGAAGTCATTATCGCCGAGGACAGCGGGCGTGAAAAGGAACGGTACAAGATCGTGTACGGAGCAAACCTCAGTGTCGGGGACGGCGCCAAGATCAAGACGGGCGATATCCTCGCTTCGTGGGACCCGTATGCAAGCCCGATATTGACCGAGGCCGGCGGTATCGTCCGGTACGGCGATATCGAGGAAGGTGTGACCGTCGAAGAGACGTGGAATGAGCAGACCGGAAGGTCTACGAAGATGATCATCGAGTCGAAAGACCCGGACAAGCGTCCGCACATCTCTATCGTCAACGACAACGGTGTGACGGTCAAGATACCGGGCACCAATACACCGGTGTTCATATCCCTGCCGATCAAGGCGGAGCTCACGGTGAAGGACGGCGAGAAGGTCAAGGCCGGCGACATGCTTGCCAAGATCCCGCGTGAGACCACCAAGACGAAAGATATTACCGGAGGTCTGCCGAGGGTCGTGGACCTGTTCGAGGCGCGCAAACCCAAAGAATCCGCGGTCATTTCCGAGATCGACGGTACCGTGCATTTCAGCGACGACCTGAAGGGCAAGACGACGGTCATCGTTGCCCCGACGATCGGAGAATCGGCGACCTACCACATCAGCAAGGGCAGGCACATCAACGTTCAGGACGGGGACCACGTGAAGGCCGGAGAGCCGCTCACAGACGGTCTCGTTAACCCGCATGACATCCTCCGCGTCCTCGGCGTCAAGGAACTGGCGAAGTTCCTCGTGAACGAGATTCAGGAGGTCTACCGGTACCAGGGTGTCAAGATCAATGACAAGCACATCGAGGTCATCGTGCGCCAGATGGTGCGCAGGATCAAAATAACCGAACCCGGCGATACGACGTTCCTTCCGGGAGAGCACGTCGAGAAGTATAGCTTCGAGGACGTGAACCAGAGGATCATCACGAAGAACGGAAAACCCGCCGTCGCAGAGCCCATGCTCACCGGGATAACCAAGGCGGCACTGAGCACGGACAGCTTTATCTCGGCCGCCTCGTTCCAGGACACCACCAAGGTGCTGACCGAGTCCTCGATCATGGGTAAGGTCGATCACCTCAAGGGTCTCAAGGAGAACATCATCATGGGCAGGCTCATACCCGCCGGTACAGGACACGAGGAATACGGCGATGTGAAGCTCGGTATCGAGCCGGTATACGAAGAGGAAAAAGCCGAGGTCAAGAACACCACCACAACCCAGATCTGATCCGGACGGAACACTGCCATGCACGGTTCATTCAATGCGGTACGCGGATTGTTCGGGAGGCGGAACGGGTATATCTGTGCGGGGGTGGCATAAGACATGCCGCCCCTCAATGACCTCATCGGAAACCTGGACGGGATACAGCGGCAGGCAGAGCAGGAGTTGACCGGTATCGACACGTCCGAGAAGCTCGAGGCATTCAGGATCCGCTATTTCGGCAGGTCCTCGGGAGTGCTCACCGGGCTCATGAAAAACCTCTCGTCCTTGTCCCCTCAGGACCGGGCGGTGTTCGGCAAGGCTGCGAACAGTGTCAAGCAGAGGCTCCTTGATTTGCTGGAAAGCAAAAGCGGCAATCTGAACCAGGGGGCCGCTGTCGCGGCTGCTGGGAGTATGGACGACCTGACCCTTCCCGGACGCGGGAGGGGGCGCGGTCATGTCCATCCCATCACCAGGGTCCTGACTGAAGTCGTCTCCATATTCACGACCATGGGATTTTCCGTTGCAGAGGGTCCGGAGATCGAGCTCGATTACTACAACTTCGAGGCCCTGAACATGCCCGGGGATCACCCGGCGCGGGACATGCAGGACACCTTCTATCTTCCCGGGGGGTTCCTGCTGAGAACGCAGACCTCCCCGGTCCAGATACGGACCATGGAAAAGACACAGCCGCCGGTGAGTATCATAGCACCGGGCAGGGTGTTCAGGAGGGACTGGGACCTTACCCATACCCCTATGTTCCACCAGGTTGAAGGCCTGCTCGTCGATACGGGAATCAGCATGACCCACCTCAAGGGCGTGCTGGAGACCTTCCTCCGGGCGTTCTTCGGCATGGAAACACAGATACGGTTCCGACCGAGCTATTTCCCGTTCACTGAGCCGAGTACCGAGGTCGACATCGGCTGTATCTTCTGCAAGGGAAAAGGGTGCAGGGTATGCAAGACCTCCGGCTGGCTCGAAATACTCGGCGCCGGCATGGTGCATCCCGAGGTTTTGA
>JAJYYW010000345.1:1867-2574 GCA_021800575.1 bacterium | reverse complement strand
TACGCTCATCAACGCGTACTTCGATTATTTAGAGGAACACCATGTATAGGACCAAGGCGCTGATATTCTCGAAGACTGATCCGCCCGCACTCCTCCTCAAAGCGATACGAAAAAACGGGCTGCACGTTCGCGTGGTAAAAACCATGAAACTGGTCTTCGAGCTTATCCATAAAAAAACATACCGCTTGATCTTCATCGATATTACAGGACTCACCCTCGACATGGAAGAAGCGATAGACCGGATCGTGAAGATAAACAACAATACGGTCATCACCGGCATCATACCGAGGAACAAGGGGGTGTTGTACACGAAGCTGATCAACGACGGCGTCTTCGATGTCCTCCAGAAGCCGTTGAACCCGGCCGTGGTCGAAGCGTCGCTCAGACGATCGTTGTATATCGTGAAACTCCAGAGGGAAACGAACGTACAGGGGACACCCCGGGACGGAACATCGAAAAACCCGGTCCAGCAGGTATCGGACGCTGATATAGAAAACCTCGGTCTCGATGCACTTATCAAGAAGAAGCTGTCTATATTGTTTTCAAGGAGCACCCATAAAAAAATCGTCAACCTGTATTCGCTCGTCATGCCCATCATAGAAAAGTCCTTCATAGAAACGGCGCTGCAGCTTTCAGACAACAACCAGATCAGGGCATCGCTGCTGCTGGGCATCAACAGAAACACCCTGAAGACAAAAATGACAAAA
>JAJYYW010000345.1:0-1857 GCA_021800575.1 bacterium | reverse complement strand
AAAACTGGGTATCAGAAGATCATGAGTAAGAATGGACTTATCATTGCCGGATTCGATCCGTCCGCGGGCGCAGGACTCCTGATGGATATCAAGATCTTTTCCACAATCGGTGTCTACGCCTTTGCAGTCCCCACGGCCATTGTCGAAGAAAATACGGACACGGTACGCAGTATGACCGGGATGAGGCCGTCCGTCCTGAGAGGACAGCTCGACATCCTTCTCGACCATGCCCCGGTAGCCGGTGTAAAAATCGGTATGCTCTTCAACATGAGTACGGCACGGTTGATCGGGACCATCCTCTCCCGCCGCCGGCTGACCAATATAGTCCTCGATCCGGTGCTCGTATCCTCAAGCGGTGCTCCCCTGGTCAGGGACAGCCGGAAGGACAGCATCCGTGCACTGCTGCCCCTGTGTACCGTCGTAACACCGAACATACCGGAAGCATCGGACCTTTCAGGTATCACCATCCGCACGAAAAACGACATGCTGCGGGCTGCACACTATTTCATAACCAGAGGTACTGCCGCCGTGGTGATCAAGGGGGGACATTTTGCAGAAAAGGGCCTGGACCTGTACATGGATCGCAGGCGACACGTCTTCCTGAAGGCACGACCGCTGCGCAAAGACGTCCATGGGACCGGGTGCATCCTGTCCTCGGCAATCACGGCGTACCTCATCAGGGGACATGCTCCGCTGGACGCCGTCAGGAAAGCCAAGGCACTGACGCATCAAATCATACGGAACAGCCGCACGGTATCGCCGGCATTGCACCGCTTTGTCGCAATGCCCGTCGTTCCCGCAAAATTCACCACCTAACGGACCATGCCGCACCTGTCCGTTCCTGTCGTGGTTTTGGCCGTCGTGTTCGCCGGCATTGCGATCCGGCAGGCCGGTTCCATCCGCCTCGGGATCTGGCAGATCATGCTGCTGGGTGCCATCGCGGTTCTTGTGACCGGGAGCATTTCCGTTGCCGCGGCACTCCAGGCCATCGACGGGGATGTCCTCCTGTTTCTGTTCGGTATGTTTGTCATAGGCGGCGCCCTCGAAGAGAGCGGGTACATCGCCCATGTTTCCTATCTGTTGTTCAAACAGGCCCGGTCCGCGGATGCCCTTCTCCTGAGGATATTATTTTTCATGGGATGTCTCTCCGCACTTTTCATGAACGATACGCTCGCCATCATCGGTACCCCGCTCATGCTCCTGCTGGCAAAAAAACACGGCATCAAACCCGTCATATTGCTCCTCACTCTTGCGTTTGCGGTCACAACGGGCAGTGTCATGAGCCCCATCGGGAACCCCCAGAACCTGCTGATTGCGCTGCACGGTAATCTCCCGAACCCCTTTTTGTCGTTTCTCAAGTACCTGTTTCTGCCGACGATCATCAACCTGTTCGCCGCCTATTATGTCATTAAAACAGTCTACCGCGACGAGCTGCATACACGGACGCTCCAGCATGTCTATGAGCCTGTCCGGGATAAACGGCTCGCAGCGCTTTCCCGGTACTCCCTGATACTGGTCATTGTCATGGCTGTGCTCAAAACGCTTATTGCACTTTGGGACCCGGCACTGGATTTCAACCTGAACTACATCGCACTCATCGGTGCCCTGCCAATCCTAGTGCTCAGCAGGAAGCGGTTCGAGATCGTGAAACAGATCGACTGGCCCACCCTTGTTTTCTTCGCGGCAATGTTCGTGCTGATGAAAAGCGTGTGGAATACCGGCCTGTTCCAGGGCTTCATCGGAACAAGCGGGCGCGGCATCACCACCATCCATTCGGTCCTGGGCATTAGCGTTACGCTCAGCCAGCTTATCTCCAACGTCCCCATGGTCGCCCTCTACCTGCCCGTGCTCGTGCAC
>JAJYYW010000344.1 GCA_021800575.1 bacterium | reverse complement strand
GAGAAGTGCTGATATTATCGCCGGCTGTGTTCAGTTCTTCGAGGGTGCTTTTTACCTGGAGTTTGACCGCGTTTACAAAGAGGTTGAGCTGATCACGGAGAGCGGATGTCATATAATCTGCTTGTTGGGCAGTATCGGTTGTTTTTAACCAGTTGAATATTGTCCATTTGATACCGATACCGACCATCTGGTTATATTGATCTTGATATGCATTCCTCGCTGCAAGGCCGTCCTGACCTGCCTGGGCGTAGGCAGCGAACGCAAAGACATGCGGATAATATTCGCTTTGCGCAAGCTTTGCCTTCGTATCCGCCTGTTGTACCTTGATCCCCAGTGCTTTGAGCTCGGGCCTGTCCTGCAGTGCCGCATGTGTCAGCGCGGCGAGGTCATAGGTGGACGAACTGACGGTCGTAATATCTTTTAAGGCGACGGGGCTCTCCAGGCTCTTATTTAAGATTGTATTAAAGTTTGCCCGGGCTATATCCAGATTGGCCGTAGCCTGTGTTTTGTATTGCACAGCATCCGCCAGCGCCACCTGTGATTTGAGCAGGTCATTGTATGCTACGATACCTTTGCCATAAAAGTGTTTTGCCTCTTGTACATGAGACGTCAGTTGTTCTACCCGCTCGGTCGCAACCTGAAGCTGTTTCTGGGCACGCAGAACATTAAAGTACGCTATCTTGGTTTCTTCTATAATATTGAGGATGGCCTCTTCACGTTGTACCTTTGCTCTGTCGATGCCTAATGCTGCAAGCCTTTTCTCATGCAATAGTGCAAAACCAGTAAAGATAGGCTGCTTCAACTCAACCTCCCAGTTAATTAACGCGGTCCCATTCATATACATACGAGACGGGAGGTAAACGGAATCTCCATTCGGTCTCCCCGCAGTAAAAACCGGTAGAGGACGGTGGGGTATTTGCAAATATGGCTGATTCTTCAGACCTATTGCACTGTAGTCAAAGGAAAGTTCTGGCAGCATGCCTGCAATTGCGCCACGGTTTTGTGCCTCGGCCGCCTTGAGCAGGTTCATGGTGCTATGCACCAGATAATTGTTGCTGATCGCCGCTTGCACGGCTGAATCAAGCGTGTAAACGGGACCTGCAAACGCGTACAGAGCATGCGCAGCCATGCAAACGAGCACGAGACCGATTGTGAGTGAACGTTTTTTTGATTTCATATTGCCACCCTTTTATTTGTAAGTAAACATTTACTTGCATTCTTGTACATAAAATACTGCCTGTCACATTCTCTTTTGATTTTGTATTGACAGCATGTGCTGCAGTAAGCTGAACATTCTTCTGCAGAAATTGTCTCTATCGAATCTTTCATGATTCAAGGTGAGTTCGATGTTGAGGGTAATAGGAATACCCATGTACATTGTCGTAACGTCGTCAACATTCAGTTTCGTGTTCCATAAACCTTCTGACATCCCATCTTTGACGATTTTACCGATGAGAGATTTTTGCTCGATAAGTATCTCCCGTAAATGTTCCTTCAATGCCCGATCATTCATGTGGGCTGCTTCGGTAAAGAGCAGGATAGTAACGCCCTTATTCTCAATAAGATAGGTGCACTGCTTGCACAAAAAGGAGAACAATCTTTGTTCCGCGCTTTCAGCACTCAACGCTATCGTTCTCAGATCTGAGATAAGATTTGTCTGTACATCCTGCATGATGCTCAGAATAATATCTCGCTTTGATTTAAAATGCCGGAATATGGCGCCTTCCGTTATGCCGACCTTATATGCAAGATTCCTTGTCGAAAGCCGATCAAGACCTTCGTTGAATATGATGTCCAGAACAGCCTTCTTTATTTGTTCCTGCCTGATTTCAGTTGTTTCTCTTTTCATATAAAGATATATAAACACTTACTTACATAATGTCAAGCATTTTCTTCATCATATAATTATGACGAAGTATCTGACGCGAGATTGCATCTTTGTCATGGGCAGGGTGCACTCCGGACCCGTGTTGAAGACCAACGGATCGGTTTGTCCTTGTCGCATGGTATTTTATGTCCTTTTGTCAGAAAACTGAATGTACTTGACAGTTCTTATGAATATGTTTTAAATATTACTATATCGTGATAAAGGGATAATAAGATGCTGAAAGATTTTATCAAAACATCGAAAGCACTGTCGGATGAAACAAGGGTGCGGATATTGAACCTCCTTTCGCACAGCGAGCTGTGCGTATGCCAGCTTATGGAAATACTAAGCATGGGGCAGTCGACGGTATCCAAACACCTCGGGATTCTCAGAAACGCAGATCTTATAGAAGTGGAAAAAAGAGGCACATGGTCGTTTTACCGACTCTCCCGGGACAAAGCGCACAGGCACAGCGCTGATTTTATCCGGATACTTTCAACGTTGCCGAAAGATGATCCCTTGATGCAATCCGATGAAAAGAAAGTAAAACAGGTAAACAAAAAAGGCATACCGTATTGCAATACAATCGAATTAGGCAGGAGGATCAGGGAAAGGAGTAACCATGCCGGGTAAAAAAATAGCGATCTACGATCCGGCAATGTGTTGTTCCACCGGGTTGTGCGGCCCGGTGGTCGATCCGGTGCTGGTAAAGGTAAACG
>JAJYYW010000343.1 GCA_021800575.1 bacterium | reverse complement strand
GAATTCTCATGGCTCTTTTATAATTTATATCCAACCTTCCTCAGGAGTTCTTTCCTGCTCCTGCGATCGTTGTCGCTCTCTACACCCTTCGGAGCAAAGCCGTCAACGACACCCATGATTCCCCTGCCCTGGCCGGTCTGCGCAACAACAACCTCGACCGGATTGGCCGTGGCGCAGTAAATGCCGCATACCTCCGGGCAGTTCTTGATAGGATTGAGCACATTGATGGGATAGGCATCCTTGAGCAGAACGCAAAACACGTGGCCCGCGCCGATATCCTGGAGTATACGGGTACAGGACTGGACCAGGCTTGCATCGTTTCCCTCGGTCCGTATCAGGCACGGCCCGGAGGCCTCGGTGAATGCCACGCCGAACCTCGCCTGCGGCACCGTTGTCACTATCGCTTCATAGAGGTCCTCCGCTGTCTTGATGAAATGGGTCTGGCCGAGTATGATATTGCAACCCTCAGGCACCGTGATCGCGATTGATTTCAAGTCCATACAGCCTCCTCATGCAAAACATGCGTAGCCCCGAAACAGGGACATTTCTTGTATATTCTCACAGGTAACCCCGGAAAATGCAAGAGGAAAGTTCGTTTGTTCACCCGAGGCACCCGCCGGTTGACAGCCGCACGGGATCTCGGGTACGATACACCCGGGAGGTTGTTTCGGCATCTATGGACACAACAGAGCAGACAAACGGACATATTGTGGTCGGCATTACCGGTGCAAGCGGGGCGGTGTATGCCCTGAGGCTGATCCGGTGGCTGGCGGACAACGGCTACCGGGTGGATGTAGTCGCATCGGAGACCGGCAGGCGGGTGTTCGAGTATGAGACCGGCACCCGGTTGAGCGCAGACGCACTGACGGACAAGCCGGAACACCTTTTTCTGCACGATAACAGCAATCTGTTTTCGCCCCTCTCGAGCGGATCCTACCAGCGGGACAACCGGTCCAGGGTGGTCATCGTTCCGTGCTCCATGGGGACACTCGGGAGGATGGCGACGGCAAGCGGATCAAAACTGATCGAACGGGTTGCAGATGTCGCACTGAAGGAGCACGGAAGGCTCGTTATCGTCCCCCGTGAAACACCGCTCAACGCCCTGCACCTGAACAACATGCTTGCGCTGATGCACACCGGCGCTGTCATACTCCCCGCAATGCCGGGGTTCTATCAGAAGCCTCAGACCCTCAGCGATATCGTCAACTTCATGGTGTCAAAAATACTCGATGCGCTCGATGTTCCGAACGGCTTGTATGAACGGTGGAACGGGGAACAGGGGTAAGCCCGGGCTTCAGTCCTCGCCGAGCTCCACTTTTTCCGCGCTATAGTTTTCAAACCGCGTAAACTCCCCGATAAAGGTGAGCTTGATGTTCTTGGTGGGACCGTTCCGGTGCTTGGCTATCAGGATCTCGGCGATACCGTGATCCTTGCCCGGACCATCCTCCTTGCTGTACAGCTCGGGCCGGTGAATGAATATGATCAAGTCCGCGTCCTGCTCGATAGCGCCCGACCCCCGCAGGTCCGACAACTGGGGGCGCTTGAAATCACGCTTCTCGCCCTCGCGGTTGAGCTGGGAAAGCAGGAGCACGGGCACGTCGAGTTCCTTTGCCAGTGCCTTGAGGGAGCCCGAAAGGGCTGCGATGGCAGCCTGCGTGCTTTCGGCGTCCTTGGGCTGTTCCATGATCTGCAGGTAGTCGATGATCAGCAATTTCAGCTTGTTTTCCGCCTTCAGCCGCCGCGCCTTTGCCCGGATCTCGAGCATGGATATCGCGGGCTTGTCGTCGATGATAATGGGCGCGTTCTGGATGATGGAAGCAGCCTTGTTCAAACGCTGAAACTCGGCAAACTCCAGGTAGCCCCGCAGGATACTCATGTACCGCACGTGGGCCTCCATGGAGAGCAGCCTGAGGGCGAGCTGCTGCTTGCTCATCTCGAGAGAGAAGATCGCCACCGGGTTCTGGTGCTTGACCGACGCGTTCACGGCTATGTTCAGGGCAAGTGAGGTCTTCCCCACACCCGGACGCGCTGCAATGACGATGAGGTCCGACGCCTGGAAGCCTGACGTTACCTCGTCGAGCGCATCGAAACCGCTCGGTACGCCGGTAATGGCCATCTTGTTTTTTCTGCGCTCCTCGATGATCTGGTACGCCTTTTCTATCAGCTCCTTCGATCCGACCATAGTCGAGGTAAACCGCTTCTGTGTAATATCGAAGATCAGCTTGACGGAGCCGTCGAGATAGCTGTCTATCTCTATGGACGGATCGTACCCCATTTTTGCGATCTGCATGGAGTTGGTGATGAGTTCGCGGCGGATGGCCTTTTCCTTGATGATGTTCGCGTACGTGGTAACGTTCGTGGTCACGGGCGCGAGATCGATCAGGGACGCGACGTACGGTTCACCGCCTGCGGTCTCGAGAGAACCGTTGTTCTTCAGATACTCGGTTATGGTCAGCACATCGACCGGCACGCTCTTCTTGTTGAGCTCGAGCAGCGCCGTATAGATCAGCCGGTGTGCGGGTGTATAAAAGTCGTCCGCCCGGAGTATGTCCATGACCTTGTAGATGGCATACTGATCGAACAGTAT
>JAJYYW010000342.1 GCA_021800575.1 bacterium | reverse complement strand
GGGTACTCCGACGGTGACCTTGTCCAAACCCTGCGCCATGAGCTCGGTGAACGGTTCCACGGGTCTGTTCGCAGAGGTCGAATCCTTCGGATCGAACCCCGCAATCGCCTGGAGTATCAGGGCGGAATCGTACACTGTCTTTGTCATGGTCCCGCCCTGGTCAAGGGACGAGGCGAATGCGATCATGCCGTACCTGCTGACCCTGCCGTAGGTCGGTTTCAGGCCCACGATCCCGCACAAAGCTGCGGGCTGACGAATGGAACCCCCGGTATCGGTGCCGAGCGCTCCGAAAGCCAGGTCAGCCGCAACCGCGCTCGCCGAACCTCCACTGGAACCGCCGGGGACGGTGTCCGTCGCCCAGGGGTTCCGGGTGGGTCCGAAATAGGATGTCTCGGTCGAAGACCCCATGGCGAACTCATCCATATTTGTTTTACCGACAATGATTGCCCCGGCTTCCCGTAGTTTTTTGATGACCGTAGCGTCGTACGATGGAACGAACTGTTCCAGGATCTTCGATGCACAGGTGGTTCGTATGCCCGCGGTCGTGAAAATGTCTTTGACGGCAAGCGGCACACCGCACAGCAAGGAGGGTGCATGGCCCGCGAGCATCTGCTCCGCACGATTGACCTGCCCGGTTATGTGCTCCTTATCAAGGGATATATATGCGTTCAGCTTGGGATTGACTGCGTCTATCCGTGCAAGCAGTTCATCGACAGCCTGACGTGGAGTTGCACTGCCGTTCCGGTACCTGTCCGCAAGTTCCCGGATACTTAATCCATACAGGCTCATTGCTCTATCACCTTCGGTACGACAAAGTATCCGTCCTTTGCTTCCGGTGCGTTGGCTACGGCCCTGCCCTGTACAGCTTCCGTCGTATCCGCCGCATCGCGTACCGGTGTATCGGGACGAAGCCTCTGCGGCCCCGGTAAAGGGCTCGCCATGGGTTCCACCGCGTCGAGATCGAGTTCGTCGATCTGGCTGATGTATTCGAGGATCGCCCGGAACTGCGAGCTCAGGACCTTGAGTTCGTCCTCTGTGAATTCGATCCGAGCAAGCACTGCTATCTTTTTTACGTCTATCTGTATCTTATCGCTCATCACAACTCCTGTATGACTGGTTCTGCACACAGCGTATAGCAAAAAACAGCTGTTTTGGAAATAAAAGACAATGACAGAATCCCCATCCTGTTTACTGTATCAAAATTTTATTTTAGTGTATAGCAGAGAGGGATTCCCTATGCAACCAAACAACGCGTACATAACAAAAGTACTCCTTATCGTACTCGACGGTGTGGGCATCGGCGAGGCGCCGGACGCCGCGGACTACGGCGACACAGGCAGCAACACACTGCTCAACACCGCAACGGTGACCGGCGGGCTCGTGCTGCCGAACCTGTACGCCCTGGGGCTTGCAAACATAGCTCCCTTCCCGTTTCAGGGGCCGGTCGTCCGGCCGGCAGGATGCTATGGCAAGGCCATGGAGCTTTCCAAGGGCAAGGACACAACGACCGGCCACTGGGAGATCATGGGACTGGTGACGGATAAACCGTTCCCCGTATTCCCGCACGGCTTTCCGCCGGAGATCATTTCGGCATTCGAATCACGCATCGGCAGGCGGGTCCTCGGCAACAAGGCGGCATCGGGCACCATGATACTCGAAGAGCTGGGTAAGCTTCATATGAAGACCGGTATGCCCATCGTGTACACGTCCGCGGACAGCGTGTTCCAGATAGCCGCACACGAAGATGTCGTGCCTGTCCCTGAGCTGTACCGGTGGTGCGAGATCGCGCGGAGGATTGTGGATCCGTATAACATAGAACGGGTCATCGCACGTCCTTTTATTGGCGAGCAGGGGCATTTTATCAGAACAGACCGGCGAAGGGATTTTGCCGTTCCCCCGCCCGGAACGACTGTTTTGGATCTGCTCAAGGAACAGGGGCTCGATGTCGTCGCCATAGGGAAGATCAACGATATCTTCTCCGGCAGAGGTATAACGATCCCCGTGCACGCGGGCACCAACGCCCGGGGCATCGACGCAACGATCCAGGCGTACCACCAGATACACCGGGGGCTTGTGTTTACCAACCTTAACGACTTCGATACCGTGTACGGGCACCGCAACAATCCACGCGGGTTCAAGAAGGCGCTTGAAGAATTCGACGCGCGGGTCAATGACATTATCGAGGTCATGGACAGCAGGACCCTGTTGATCATAACCGCGGATCATGGATGCGATCCGACGACCCCGGGTACCGATCATTCCAGAGAATACGCACCCTTACTCGTCTACCGGCACGGCATCACGGGAAAAGACCTTGGTATACGACACGGGTTTTCGGACACCGGCAAAACCATCCTGAAGTTGTTTTCCATACCCGGGGATGTCAATGGTGTTGACTTTATCGATTTTCTATTTACAAATAGGCTATGATTGTATCGACGTCAGAAAAAGTAACCAAGAAAACCCTGGACGGGTGCGTGATCACGATCGGCAATTTCGACGGTGTTCACCTCGGCCACCGGTATATCCTGGAACAGACCATCTCCACGGCAAAGCTTTTGGGGACCATTCCCGTGGTCATGACCTTTGAG
>JAJYYW010000341.1 GCA_021800575.1 bacterium | reverse complement strand
CTTGATCCCCTTCCTCCAGTTGAGTGCCCTCTGGACGAGCACGACAAGGAACAGCCATGTCCAGGGCAGGATTGCCCATGCAAAAGTATGGACATAAAACAGGTCGGTGCCTCCGTAGTTGAACTGGCGCGCGTAAAACCTGCCGAAGCTCTGCTTGAACAGCATGAAATACGCGGTATAGTCACCCCTCCGCAGGGCAACCGCTGTGTACCACGGAAGAATGAGGACAGCGGTCAGAAGCAGTCCCTTCACCGGCCTTAGTTTTTGTATCATCGCACGGTCACGCTTCCAGAATGCATACGCGCCGAATGCGAGTACCGGGATGCCGACGCTGATGGGTCCCTTCGTCAGAAAGGCCAGCGCCATGACGATATACCCGGGCCAGAGAAACCGGTGGTCCGACATGCCGCGGTATAGCAGGGCAAACGAGAGGGACATCAGTCCAATAAGGACCATATCTATCTTTGGGTCCTGGACCATGAGACGCGGAGCAGCCGCAGAGACAAAGACCAGCGCGGCAAGCAGACCTGCCCTCTTGTTCCACAGCATCAGGCCGAGCCAGTAGATGGACATCAGTGCAACGAGGGTCATGAGGAGCGAGGGCAGACGAACTGCATAGTTCCTGACACCGAACACCAGGTAGCTGGCCGCTATGAGCCATAGGGTGACCGGGGGTTTGTCGAGATAAGCTCGATAGTTATCATGGAGGTACACGTAATCATGGGACGCTACCATCTCCCGGGAGACCTCCGCATAGGTTGCAGGGTCAACCTCCTGGATAGGTGCGTTGATACCAACAACATAGGCGGCACTAAAGACCGCTATCAGCAGGATGATCCATGAAAGATCTTTGGTATCCATAGGCTTCTCATACGGTCAGCAGCGACTGGAGCGCTGTCTTCAGCTCGCTCAGGGTGCGGACCACGAAGAGCTCGTCCGTGTACCTGCTGTACAGGTTCATCTCGCTGTCTCCGGTATACCACGAGAACTGCTCGTCCGGCGTGAACCAGATAATATCCTTTACCCGCTTCTTGAGGAGCTCCAGCTCCTCGTCACCTGGGTACTGGTAATTCGTCCTGCCGTCCCCGATGACGAGCAGCCTGGTTTTGGACGTGATGGTGCCGAGGTACTGCGCGGTAAACTGCCGGAACACATTTCCGTAATCCGTGTACGAACGCGCCGCCCGGTAATCGGCGAAGATCCTGTCGATCAGCTCGTCCCCGGGTTTTGTATGAACGAGTCTGGTTACATCCTCGATGCCGGAGACGAACACAAACACCCGCAGTTTTTTGAATGTGTCCTTGACGACCGAAATGAACTGCATGAAAAAGCGCGCATAGTTGCGCATGGAGCCGGAGATATCGCACAGAACGACGAGCGGCGACTCGAGCTTTTTTATCTTGCTGTAGCCGAGCTGGATGAGCGTGTCCCTGCCTGCATTCAACCGGAAGGTCTGGCGTATGGATACATCCTTCGTTGCAATGCCGTACTGCCTCCTCCTCACGTCGTCCCTGAACTGAAGGGCCATGCGTCTCACGATATCATTGATCGTGGCGATGTCCTTTTTCGAGAGAAAGGACAACGGTATGTTCCACAGCTCTTTTTCGCCCGACTTTGGCTCATGGCTGTGCAGCGTGGTTGTAAGCCCTGTGACTTTTGACGCGTTCAGGATGAATTCCGATAAGGCCCTGCGCAAGAATGCGAGTATGTTTTCGATGGCAGACGTTACCGTCCGGATGTCCTCGGGGCACCATCCCGCCAGTTCGAGGGCCTTGCCGAGTACCACGAGTTCCCGTTCCGGCCTGTCGAGTTCCAGGGCTTCCGCGAGCAGCAGGTACCCCGAATTGAGCATTCTGTCTTCATACCGGGTGTGTAGTTCAACGTAGAGTTCCTGTAAGCGGCGATAGAAGAGATCCGGACGGCTTGCCCAGTCCATGAATTTTGCTATGGTAGGCGCAGATTCCCTGAGGAGAAGGGGATCGATACGACGCGTGCCTGCCATACTCCCGAGTTTATCCCAGTCGTCCGCGGTTGCGAGGAGAAAATCGAAGATCTGGTGCAGCAGCTGATACTCCTCCCGGTTCCGTGCCAGGATGGGAATGACGGCACGCTTCAGTGCCGCGTGGTCCGCCGGAGTTGTCAGGCTGATAACGTACATCGTCTGCGATAGCTCGATGGGCGAAACGGGCATACCGAGGCCCGAGAGAAAATTATATATCTTTGCGGTAAACTTTATTGATTCTTTGACTTCCATAATGCGTTGAATGCCTTCTTTTGGTCCGCGCTGTCCTTGAGCAGGCTGCCGAGCGAAGAGAGAGACACCTCACTCTTTCCCAGACCCGCCGATGCCATGGATACAGACCAGTCGATGATCTCGGAAAGGCTGGGCGGCCTCTTTAAATCCTGTGCGTTGATGAGAGAGAGCATACCGTTTATCGTGCCGAGAAAGTCCTCCGGTACGATTCCCTGAAGCTTCGCCTTTATTATCTCCATCTGCCTCGCACTGTCCGGCATATTCATGTAAAGGTATATACACCTGCGTCTGAGTTCGTCGGAAAGTTCCCGTGCGTTGTTGCTCGTGAGAATAACGAAGGG
>JAJYYW010000009.1 GCA_021800575.1 bacterium | reverse complement strand
TCGGCTCGGTCAAGGTCTGGGAGTCGCCGGACAACTGGGCGATCTACCGGCCCGGAACAACGGCCGCGAAAAGGAGCGCGGACATTCCATGAAGGATATTCAAAACACATTCGACAACAGGGGCATCGGGATCGACAAGGTGGGAATAAAGAACATCAGGTATCCCATCATCGTGCTCGACAGAAAAAACGATGTCCAGCACACGATCGCGAGCATCAATATGTACGTGGACCTTCCGAAGCAGTTCAAGGGAACGCACATGAGCAGGTTCGTCGAGATCCTCAACGAGCACCGGGGCAACATCAATATCAAAGACTTTCCGGAGATCCTCGGGAACATGCAGAAACGTTTCAATGCAAATTCCGCACACCTGGAGATCGAGTTTCCGTACTTTGTTGAGAAAAAATCGCCGGTCACACGGTCACCGAGCCTTATGGAGTACACCTGCAAGTTCATCGGCATAAAAAACAAGGCGGGATCCGATTTCATCCTCGTGGTCAGTGTGCCCGTGCTGACCCTGTGCCCCTGCTCCAAGGAGATCAGCAGGTACGGCGCACACAATCAAAGGAGTTTCGTGACGGTGCATCTGCGATTTACGGGACTTGTCTGGATCGAGGAGGTCATCGATATCGTGGAGCGGTCAGCCTCGGCGGAGTTGTTCTCCCTGCTGAAGCGGCCGGATGAAAAGTATATAACCGAGCATTCCTACAACAATCCTATGTTCGTGGAAGACGTCGTGCGGGAAGTGGCGAAAAAGCTGAAGAGAAACAAAAAGATTATCAGTTTCTCGGTGGAAGCGGAAAACCTCGAATCCATCCACAACCACAACGTGTACGCGTATGTCGAGTACGACCGGCGGGGATGACGGTTACCAGGGGCCGAGCCACCGGAACCACCCGAGGTTGAAGACCTCGCTGATTGCCCCGAGCAGCAGTATGACCGCGTACGCCGAGAGCAGTCCCAGGTACAGCTCCGCTTTATGTTTTTTCAGCACGTCCCGTATGTTCATGACTATATGTCGAGGTTCACAACGTACAGCGCATTGTCCTCGATGAAGCTTCTCCGGGCCTGCACATTATCTCCCATGAGTATCGTAAAGATCTCGTCCGCTGCCACGGCGTCCTCTATCCTGACCTGGACCATGATCCTCTTGCCGGGGTTCATGGTTGTTTCCCAGAGCTGTTCCGGGTTCATTTCACCGAGGCCTTTGTACCGCTGAATGGTCAGGCCCTTCTGCGCATGCTCCATGCAGTACTCGATCAATCCCTTCACCGTACCGATGGATACCGTACGCATTTCCTCCTGGACGGTGTAGGGCGGCGGTATTTTGCCGATGACGGAGGCGTACAGGTTCTTTAACGTCTGATACTCGGGGGATTGTATGAAGTTCATGTCGATGTGCATCTGCCGGACGATGCCCTTGTCGCTGATGACCATGGCGAGTTTTATGTTTTCGTCGCCGTTGAGCTCCTCGGTTATCGTTAAAACCTTGCCGGTCGCTTTTTTAAAGTCCGTGATGAACTTTTCCATCATGCCCTCACTGCTTTTCTCCTTGAAAAACAGCGCCTCCATGCCCTGTGCGATAAAGAAGTCGAGGAGCTCCGTGTTGTGTTCCCTGCTGATCTTTTCGAGCATATCGTAGTACTGGACCGCACTGAGCAGGCTCTTCATGAGGATCGCGGGGTCCGGCTGCTTGCCGTCTTTGAGTGCAACCCGGATCTTGCCGACACCTTCCTCGAGCAGCATCTTCTTCAGTTCGGCGTCGTCCTTGAGAAACCGCTGCGAATTTCCCTTCTTGATCATGTACAGCGGCGGCTGTGCTATGTACACGTAGTTCCGCTCTATGAGCTCGGGAAAATGCCTGAAGAAAAAGGTGAGCAGCAGCGTCCGTATGTGGGACCCGTCGATATCCGCGTCCGTCATGATGATGATCTTGTGATACCGCAATTTCGAAATATCCTTGTCTTCGTTCCCGATGCCCGTCCCCATTGCCGAGATGAGTACCCGGATTTCGTCCGAGGCGAGCATCTGCTCGAACCGCGCCTTCTCCACGTTCAGGATCTTTCCCTTCAACGGGAGGATGGCCTGGTTTTTCCGGTCTCTGCCCTGCTTTGCCGATCCGCCTGCGGAATCTCCCTCGACGATGAACAGTTCGCTCAGTGCCGGGTCTTTTTCCTGGCAGTCCGCGAGCTTCCCGGGGAGCGAGCCTCCGGAGAGCGCATTCTTTCTGCGGACCAGTTCGCGTGCCTTGCGCGCGGCTTCGCGTGCGCGCGCCGCATCGATGACCTTTTTGATGATATTTTTGGCAATCTGCGGGTTTTCTTCAAACAGGGAGAAGAGCTTGTCATTCGCCTGTGACTCCACGATCCCTTTTATTTCCGTGTTCCCGAGCCGCTCCTTGGTTTGACCTTCGAACTGGGGCTCCGGCAGTTTGATGCTGATGACCGCGGTCAGCCCCTCCCGGATGTCATCACCGCTTATCTCGACGTCGGATGGCTTGATGAGCCCGCTTTCGAGGGCATACTTGTTGATCGCCCTCGTGAGCGCCCCTTTGAAACCGGAGAGATGGCTCCCGCCGTCATGCGTACTGATGTTGTTCGCGTACGAGTGGATGGCCTCGTTGTACCCGTCGTTGTACTGCAGTGCACACTCGAATTCGATCTGGTCTTTCTTGAACGAGAAGAAAAAGGGCTTATTGTGAATAAGCGTCTTGTTTTTATTGAGGTGCTGGACAAACTCGATGAGACCGCCTGCGTACTCGAACACATTGGATTTCCCGGTCCGCTCGTCGGAGATGGTGATCTTCACGCCGGGGTTGAGGAACGCAAGCTCCCGCAGCCGTACGGAAAGGGTGTCGAAACTAAAGGTCGTGGTTTCGAAGATCGATGCATCGGGTTTGAAACGTATCTTGGTTCCTGTCGAGTCTGTTTTTCCAACGACCTTGATGGACTCGACAGGATCCCCGTGGCTGTACTTCTGGTGGAACTTCTTTCCGTCCCTCCGGATCTCGAGATCGAGGTCCTCGGAGAGCGCGTTGACCACGGAAACCCCAACCCCATGGAGGCCGCCTGAAACCTTGTACACCTTGTTGTCGAACTTGCCGCCCGCGTGCAGTTTCGTCATGACGACTTCTGCCGCCGAGCGGCCCTCCTCCTTGTGAAGGTCCGTGGGTATGCCCCTTCCGTTATCGTCCACGGTAACACTGCCGTCGACATGAATGATCACCGTGACTCTGGTGCAGAATCCCGCGAGTGCCTCATCGATGCTGTTATCGACGATCTCGTAGACGAGGTGGTGCAGGCCGCCTTCCGAGGTATTGCCGATATACATGGCGGGGCGTTTTCTGACAGCCTCGAGTCCTTCCAGAACCTTTATCTGCGTGGCATCATAGGCTGCCATTACTGAGCTTTGCCCTTTTTCTCAATGTTGATATAACTGGATATAAGTTCGACGATCTTGTCCTTTGTTTTTTCGTCGTTGATGTTGACCAGTTTTTCAAGAACGAGCCATTCCGGCGCTTTCTGCTTTATGATGCGGCCGTTAAAAACAAAACTCTGATCCGAATCTTTATGCGCCCTGTGGGAGGGACCGTAAAACAGCCAGTCCACGGTAACATTCCCCATGTCTGCGATCTTCGCGAGTATGTTGAGCGAAGGCGTCACCTGGTCGGTCTCGTACACACTGATTGCGTCCTGCGATTTACCGAGCAGATTGCCAAAATCCGTCTGTGTTTTGTCTCCCCGTATGAGCCGTATCCGCTGCCCCAGCGTCAGTTTTTCAACATCCGTCTGCCTCAGTTTTTCGGTTGCCTTTTTACTTGTCCTCATAGTTCCCCCGTATATTTTTGATTCCGGTGCTCAGATGCTGCGTGTTTTCATCATCGAGCTGAATAAATTCTATGCCGATGCCCGGTTTCACCCCGCCGGTAGCGTCGTCGTTCTTGTGTGTCCAGACGACCTTGCCTTTGAGCTTGAACTTCTTCCGGATCCCGGGCAAAAAGAAATCAACAAAAACAATGCTTCCCTGCTTCAGTGTGTTAGTCGTTTCGATAAACATCCCCCCGGAGCTGATGTCCCGCGAATAGCCTACCTCGATATCGCCGTCTTTCAGGTAGTCTATCATGACCCTTAATTTGTTTCTGTCCGACTTTCTTCGTTCCATGATGTTATAGGGAGTATAATAATAATAAAGGAATAGTCAATATATACGGACGACGGTTTCCGATCACTTGACAGGGGAAATTCGAATTACTATTCTTATGCCAGAAAGCATGATTCATAAATTGAACAAGGATTTGTAAAAACAGGAATAACCGGTGAAATTAACCAGAAAAGAGCGGGAAAAGCTGCGCAAAAACCAGGAAATCATCGAAGCCTCCATCAAGGTGTTTTCGGATAAAGGCTTTTACGAGGCAACGATGCATGATATTGCGAATGCTGTCGAGATGGGGGTGGGTACTCTGTATCAATACTTCAGGAGCAAGGACGACCTGTACTACAGTGCAATCCTGTACAAACTGAACGAATTCAACACGTTCTATGAAGACAAGCTCCGGGACAAGCAGACGTTTCTCGATATCCTGTCGGCCATGATTACCGCATGGATCGAGTACTTTGGTGTCAATAACGATTTTTTTGCGATCGTCTTCACGGAGTGGATAAATGTGAAGAAAGCTTTCGCCCGCAAGCTGAAGAAACACCTGACCAATGACTTTGCAGAAAAATACAACGAAATCACGAGGCTGCTGGAGAAGGCACAGCAGGCCGGCGAGATCAAGGAGACCGTGAATACCGGCATTGTCAGTTCCATGATCTTCGGTGCTGTTCAGCAGATTATTCATATGGGGGTACTGACCAAGGAAACCGTTTCTCCGTCTTTTGTTGCAGAGAACGTGCTCAGTATTCTATCATCCGGCATATTAAAGGTACCATGAGGAGATACATGAAGATAAAAACCATAGCAGCCGTTTTATTGCTGTTTGCCATGGTGCTTCCGGTCAGGGTGCAGGCGTGCGAGACCCTGAGTCTCAACGAGGCGCTCAGGCTTGCCATCAGCAACAATAAAACCATAAAACAGACAGAGCAGGAGAAGGATGCGGCATGGGCGCGGGTTGTTCAGGCACGGGGCAGTTTTATGCCGAACATTTCTGCCAACGGCATGTACACCTTCAGCTACCAGGTGCCCCTGATCCCGATACCTGCCGGTTCGTTCGGACCAAACTTCCCGCCGTCCTCGCTCAATGCAAGGATCGACACCACGTTTACGTACAATGCGGGTTTCAGCGGTACGTGGACGTTGTTTGCCGGGGGCATGATATACCACAGCTACAAAGCAGCGCGGAAGATGTATGACTCCGCACAGGAGCAGGAACAGTCCGAAAAGCAGGAGGTCGTCTATCAGGTCAAGAAGGCATACTACAATTTGCTGCTCGCGTCCGAGTCCGTGGATGTCCTGCAGCATTCCATTGACCTTGCCGCCGAGCATTACCGGGTCACGAAGGACCGGTACGGCGAAGGAGAGGCGTCGGAACTCGATATGCTGAATGCGAGTGTCAGCCTGTCCAATCTGCAGCCCCAGTTTATAGCGGCACAGAACAATGTGAAGATCGCGGGACTCGCGCTCAAGAATCTTCTCGGTGTCGAGTTGACCAGCGACGTGTGCGCAAGCCCGGAGGTCACGCTGCCGCCGTTTTCCCAAAACCTTGACTACTACGAGACCAGGGCGAAGGACAACAACTATCAGCTCAAGATCATCAACGAGCAGTTGTCCGCACAGGATGAGTTTAAGAAGGCGTCCCTCGGAAAATTTTCACCGGTCCTCGCGCTGACGGGTAACTACAACTGGCTGTCCAACGAATTCACGGGTGCATGGCAGGACATCTATCAGGCGGCGCTTGTCCTGTCCATACCGCTGTTCAACGGCGGAACGAACGTGGGACAGTTCGAGGAGCAATCATCGAATTACTACCGGCTGGTGTTCCTCAAATCCCAGACCATGGACACCATCAGGATATCGACGGAAGCAGCGTATTCGAACGCAACGGTGGCCAGCCACGAGATCCAGGCGGCCGAGGAAGCCCTGACAACCGCCAGGAAAGCGGAGAGCATAGCACAGGAGCAGTACCGGATAGGGCTTGCAACGAACCTCGATGTGCTGAATGCCAACCTCGGTCTCAAAGAGGCGCAGATGAATTACATCAAGTCAAAGTACAACTACCTGCTCGCCATCGCTGACCTGGAGCGGATTATGGGAACGGCTTCGTACTGAAGTGACTGCACGGGCCTGTTGTCCGCTGCTCCCGGGCATGGAGCAGGCTGGCGTGTGCGATAATGAAACAGGGTTGATTCGAGAGAGATTCGAAAGGAAAAAAATATGGAAGAAACAGAAAAGAAACATAAAGAAAAAAGCAAAAAGAAGATGATGAGCCAGCCCCGGGTCTACGTGCCGGGCCTGCTGATCATCGCGGGTATTATTTTCGGGCTCGTCTGGTGGCGTTACTGGAACAACTTTGCTTATACCGAAGATGCACAGGTTGCTGCACACCTGATCATTCTCAGCTCTCCGCTGCCCGCCTACATAAACCAGCTGAATGCGGATGAAGGAGACAGCGTTACCCGGGGTGAAACCCTGGCCATGGTGACCCTCTCCAACATTATAACCGATAAGGACCTGAAATCCGCCCGTGCACAGGCGTCCATCCAGTACCAGCAGGCCAAGAACAACGACGAGGTCCTCAAGTCCGAATTGCTGGACGCACAGAAGAACGCACAGCGGCTGGAGCGCGTGTTCAAGCGCGGGGGGACGAGCGAGCAGAATCTCCTCGACGCACGGACACGGTACGAGGTGACAAAGTCGCAGTACGAATCCGCGCAGATCACGCTGGCGCTGGCGAAGAACATCCTCGATGCCACGTATAACCGGCTGGAGGGCATTGCGATCAAGAGCCCCATCCCCGGCACGGTCGCGGAGCGGTACGCGAACATCGGCCAGAACATGGCACCCGGCGAACCCATCTTCGGCATCGTTGACCTCCGCGATGTGTGGATAGAAGCCAATCTCAAGGAGACGCATGTCGGACCCGTTAAACCCGGACAAAAGGTCGACATCTCCGTCGATACCTATCCCGGTGTTGACTTTACCGGAACGGTCCTTCATGTGCAGGCAGAGACCATCGGTGCGTACTCCGTCATACCGGCTGAAAACCCCTCGGGCACCTTCATCAAGATCGTTCAGCGCGTGCCGGTAAAGATTGCGATCGATACCCAGGGCTATACCTTGCGGCCCGGCATGTCCGTTGAAGTGAAGATACACACCAAAAAATTTTCATGGCTGTAAACGGGGGCGCTGCGCAGAATAGCGACGGCGCTTCATATAAGTGGTGGGTGCTCACGATCGTCATGATCGGGAGCTTCATGGGGGTGCTTGACAATTCGATCGTCAATGTCGCCCTGCCGCACTTCATGGTGGCATTCGGGGCAAACACAGAAGAGGTGGAGTGGATCGTCACGGCGTACATGCTTGCGTTCGCAATCCTCATGCCCCTCGCGGTATGGCTGCGGAACCTGGTCGGGCTGAAGGTCGCTTTTCTGCTCGAGCTTGCCTTTTTTGTCGCCGGCTCGTTTTTATGCAGTCTTTCCTGGAGCCTCGATTCGCTTATCGTGTTCAGGTTGATCCAGGCGATTGGCGCCGGTGATATCATGCCGACCGGCATGACGATGATCTCCGAGGTTTTTCCGAAAGAGGAGCGGGGGCTCGCCCTGGGTATCTGGGGGGCCGGTATTACCGCTGCCCCTGCCATAGGACCGACACTCGGCGGCTACCTGCTGGACCACGTGAGCTGGCATGCACTGTTCTATATCAATATTCCTATCGGGGTCATCGCGTTATTCTGGGGGCTGAGTATTTTAAAACCCGCCAAAGGGGACATGAGCGTTTTGAGAAGCTTTGATTTCATAGGGTTTTTGACCTTCGGCCTGTTCCTCGGCACCCTGCTGGTGGCGCTGACCAAGGGCGAAGAAAAGGGGTGGACATCGGGCTACATTCTGAACCTGTTTGCTGTGTCGTATCTTACGTTTTTCATGTTCATCATCGCTGAATCGGTGGTGAAAAAGCCGATCATCGATCTCGCGATCTTCAAGAATTATAACTTTGTCCTGCTCAACATTTTGGGCATCATGCGGTCCATAGCCCTGTTCGGGACGGTGTTTCTCATGCCCCTGTATTTTCAAAACCTGCTGGGGTATTCTGCCACCATGACGGGTATTCTGATGATCCCTCAGGCCATTATGGTCACCCTGGGCATGCCGATTGCAGGGAAGCTTGTGGATAAGGTGGGGCCCAAGATGCCGCTCGTATTCGGGATACTCCTGACCGCCTATTCATTGTACTTTTTTGCTTCGCTGTCCCTGCTGTCGAATATCGAGTTTATTACCATCGGATTGATGATGCGGGGGTTCGGCATCAGTTTTATCATGGCACCTGTGACCAGCGCCGCGATCAATGCCCTGAAACCCGAGGAGATCAACCTCGGTTCCGGCATGCTCAATGTCATCATGCAAACTGGCGGGACTTTCGGTATCGCTGCCCTCGGTACGGTCCTTGATTCGAGGACGGATTTTCACATGGCGTCCTACGTCGGACACTTTGTTCCGTCGTCGCCGGTCACCCAGGACCTTTTTCAGAAAATATCGAATTACGCCTTGAGCAAGGGGGCGAGCTTTTATAATGCGGGTATCGCAGGGAAGGGCAGCCTGCTGGCGTACCTGCATCAATGGGCAACGATGAACGCCTTTGACGATGCCTTTTATCTGACCGGGATCCTGGTGCTGCTCGGCATCATCCCGACACTGTTTCTCAAGAATATCGTCTATAAAAAGGAAAAATCATCAGACGAAAGAATTGAGATCGTGGAGATGTGAGCCCGGTGTGTTTCATTGACACGGGAGGGTGAAACGTCTATGTGTATGCACGAAAGGAGATCGCTATGAAAAAGTCTATGTTGATGCTCATGGTGCCGGTTCTTCTGCTGCTGGTCAACGCTGCTCCGCCATTAACCGGAAACGAGGTTTTGAAAAAGATCGACGATCAGCAGCTGACCAACGATAAGGTCAGCGTGGCAGAGATGAAACTGATAGACAGCAGCGGCACGACGACCGAGCGGACCCTCAAGATGTATACCAAGGGTGCCGATGATCATTTGATACGCTTCCTGGCGCCTGCGGACATCAAGGGCACGGGGTTCCTGTCACGCGGCAGCGATAACATGTGGCTGTACTTGCCCGCGCTCGGCAAGGTGCGCAGGATAGCAGGCCATGTTTCCCACGGCAGTTTCATGGGCTCGGACTTCAGCTACCGTGACCTGAGCTCAAGCGGTCTTTCCCATGATTTTACCGCCACCGTCGTCTCCTACAAGGACGGCGAATACGCGTTACTGCTCAAACCCAAGCCCGGAGATGCCGCGTACAGCATGATGAAGGTATGGGTGAAGGACGATACGTTTGTCCCGTTAAAGATGGAGTTTTACGACAAGTCCGGCAAGCTTCTGAAAATACTGGTCAACACCGAGATAAAAAAGATCGATGGAAAATGGTTCCCCATGTCCATGACCATGGACAACGTCCAGGAGAACCACAAGACCGAGATTACCGTCAAGGACCTGAAGGTGAACACCGGATTGCGCGACAGCATTTTTACCGAGCGGACGCTGAAAGAACAATAGCATCAGGGTGCCGGTGACGGTCACCGTCTTCCTCATGTGCCGTATGCAGTGCAGCGGGCACATGAGGAATTTTATTGATCAATGGAACAGCAGGCTGATCGCAAGGATCACGAGGACGATGAGCGTGATAATGCCGTACTTCCAGTTCCGGTTGACCGCGACCATGTACACGCCTGTCGCCAGGACCTGCACCATGGGTGCGATCAGGAGGATCATCAGTCCTGCATTGAGGAGCACTTCCGTCCTGAAATGGCCGAGGGTCATGAACTGCAGTTCGCGCTCCGTGAATTGATAGAAGTTTTTGTAGAACATGCCGTAGTCGACGTTCAAGTTGTCGTGCCGCAAGTAAAAGCGTATCATGCCCGCGAGGAAGAAAAGCATGGTCAGCGATACACCGCCTCTGTAGATGAACGATATGACGTCCTCCAGACTCGCCATCTTGCGTACGGCAGGAATTGCGGATAGCCGTTTCTGAAGGGTCAGGATCGCCTGCTGGTGCTTTTTGATATCGTCGTTGAGTTTTACGATCGCGTCCTTGTGCGACTGAATGTCGTCGGAAATCACCGAGGAAACGCACCGGTCATCCAGGGAGCCGGGCATGTTCCCCTGGGGTGTTCCGGACACGTCCGGTTTGATGGTTGTCATGTTATATACCTCTCCAGATCATTTCAAGTGCGATAACGAGCAGGATAACGAGAAACAGCCTCCGCACGGCTTCCTCGACCATCCGCACCAGGAGCTTGGAGCCGATCCATGACCCTGCCAATACCCCTAAAATGATCGGTACCGCAAGCCCTGGCTTTAAGTATCCGGAAGCGAAGAAAACGCTCGAGCCGGCGAGCGCGGTGATGCCGATGATGTAATTGCTCGTTGTCGTCGACACCTTCGGAGGCAGTCCCATGAGCAGATCGAGGATCAGAACCTTGAGTGCTCCGGCCCCTATGCCAAGAAGCCCTGCAACCATGCCCGCCAAAAACATGAACGGACCCCCAAGTGCAGCGTACCTGCTCTTGTAATTGATGATCCTGTACGGTGGTACCTTTTCTTCGTAACATCCCGACAGCTCGAGATAGTTGTCCACGATGCCGCCCTTGTTGTCGTAGCGGGCAACGCTCACACCTTTTTTCAGCAATGTTATCCATGATGTCAGCAGGATGAGGCCGAACATCAGCGACAGCGGCTTTTCGCTCATGTGCAGGGTCAGGGTTGCGCCTGCGATGGCGCCGAGAATAGTGAAGAGCTGCAGAAACGTGCCTATTTTCAGGTTAACGATCCGCTCCTTTGCATACGCCGCCGTGGCGGAACACGACGTCGCAATGACCGACAGCATGCTCGCTGCGATGGCATATTTTATGTTGATACCGAGCAGGACGAGCGCAGGGACGATGATGATCCCTCCCCCCATGCCGCTGAGTGCACCGATGAATCCCGCGAACACCGATATCAAGAATATTATCGTCATCTTACATATTGTATACAATATGCAAGAAAGTGTGTCAATACAATTTTCATGAAACGTCCTGTCGGACGTGGCCGCGCCGCCGGCGTGCCGTTTTTGTTTGATATTTGTTCCGTGAAGGGGTAACAATCCATGCATGAGCGGATACAGTGTCGTTGTGCATGTGAACGACCGGGAGAGGATACCCATAGCTGCGGGGAGCATAACGAACCTCGTGAAGGACCTTGCGCCCGACAGACCTCGTGTGGAGCTCGTCATCAACGGGACAGCGGTTGCAGCGTTTCAGGATCAGAAGGTCCTGCAGCAGTTGCAGGACCTCCAGGCACAGGGGGTGGACGTGGTTGCGTGCAGAAATTCCCTGCTGATGGTGTGCGGGGACAACCCGGATTGTCCTGTTGCAGAAGACAGACTGCCGTCGTTCATCAGGGTTGTCAGCGCGGGCATTACCGAGATCCTCAGGAGGCAGAGCCAGGGATACGCGTACATAAAACCGTAGCGTTGTTTTGCCGGCGTCATGATATGATGAAAGAAAAAGAGACGATCAAAGACCTTGCACTCACAGAACGCTACGATGACCTGCGTGCCCTGGTACGGGAGAAGAAGACGCGATTATCGACACTGATCTCGCTGACCTATACCACGGACGACACGCTCAGATTCGGCATCGTACGGGCAGCGGGCTCTGTCGTCGCCGCGATGCCGGTGCAGGACCTGGATTTTGTAAGAACCTTGATCACCAACCTGTTGTGGTCATTGAACGACGACTCCGGCAGTGTGGGATGGTCATCTCCGGAACTGCTGGG